>NZ_JAIBFH010000025.1 GCF_019459675.1 Arenimonas sp. | reverse complement strand
CCGTGTGGCGGCCGTGAATCCGCCGCGTACGCCGCACGCAGTTCAGAAGCCTGGGCACGGATGCGGGCCAGTTCGTCGGCCGGCTTGCGGCCCAGGTTCTTCCACTGCAGCGCCGTGCGCGGGTGCCTGGCGAACCGCGCCTCGTGCCGGGCCAGGAAATCCCAGTACAGCGTGGTGTAAGGACAGGCATCCGGGCCCACCGACACGTCGGGCTTGAAGCGGCAGCCGGCGCAGTGGTTGGACATTTTCTTGATGTAGTTGCCCGAGGCGGCATAGGGCTTGCTGACCATGCGGCCACCGTCGGCGTACTGGCTCATGCCCAGTACATTGGGCAGTTCGACCCACTCCACCGCGTCCACGTAAACCGCCAGGTACCACTCGTGCACCTCGCGCGGGCGCACGCCCAGCAGCAGCGCGAACAGGCCGGTCACCATCAGGCGCTGGATGTGGTGGGCGTGGCCCAGGTCGAGCGTCTGCCGCAGCGCGTCGCGCAGGCAGGCCATGTCGGTGTCGCCGGTCCAGAAAAAGCCGGGCAGCGGCGCCTGTGCGTCCAGCGAGTTTTCCTCCAGGAAGCCGGGCATGCGCTGCCAGTAAACGCCCCGCACGTACTCGCGCCAGCCCAGGATCTGCCGCACGAAGCCCTCCACGGCCTCGATCGGCGCCCTGCCCTCGCGCCATTCGCGCACGGCGGCGTCCACCACGGTGCGCGGCGAAAGCAGCTTGAGGTTCATCGCCGCCGAAAGTCGCGAGTGGTACAGCCAGGGCTCGCCTTCCCACATCGCGTCCTGGTAGCGGCCGAACAGCGGCAGCCGGTGCGCAATGAAGTCATCCAGCGCTTCGCGGGCCTGGCCGGCGTCCTGCGGCCAGTCAAAAGCGTCCAGGCGCCCCGGGTGGCTGGCGAAGCGCGTGCGCACCAGCGCGATCACCTCGCGCGTGGTGGCGTCGGGCGCGAACGCGCGCGGCGCCGGCAGCAGGCCGGGCCCGGCGCGGCCGAAACTGCCGCGGTTGTCCTGGTCGAAGTTCCACTGGCCGCCCGCGGGCTGGCCTGCCTCCATCAGCACGCCTTCGCGCTTGCGCAGCCAGCGGTAGAAAAACTCCAGCCGATATTCCTTGCGCGTGCCGGCCCAGTCGGCGAAGTCGTCGGCGTCGCAGTAGAAATGCCGGTCGGGGTACTCGATCCAGGGCACGCCCGCCCGGGCACACGCCGCCGGCAGCGACTGCGCCAGGCGCCATTCGCCGGGCTTCACTGCGATCAGCTTGGCGGGCTTGAGCGCCGCGAGGTCGGCGGCCAGCGCGGCCTCCAGCGTGGGGTGCTGATGTTCGTCCAGCGCGCGATAGTGCACGGTGAACCCGCGCGACCGCAGCGCGTCGCGGAAGTGGCGCATGGCGGCCAGGAAAATGGCGATCCGCGGCTGCGTGCTCCACACCTGCGTGGCTTCGTGGCCCACCTCGGCCATCCACACCGCGTCGCGGGCCGGGTCGAAGTCGTCGAATACCGAGGACTCGGCATCGAGCTGGTCACCCAGAACCAGCACAAGGTGGCGGAGCGCTTTTCTCATGGCCCAAGTGTGTGGAAGGGGGCGTGCAGGGAATGGAAAAACCGGGCCGGACGGGCGCTGCCCGGCGTTCGGCCCCGATCAGGCGGTCCGGTCGCCGCCCACGTACTCGCGGGGGATGCGGGTATTGAGGCCAACCAGGATTTCGTAGGGAATAGTGCCCGCCGACAGCGCCACGTCTTCGCAGCGGATGTGCTGGCCGTTCTGCCGGCCGATCAGCACCACGGCGTCTTCGTTGTAGGCCGTGCCCTGCGGGCCCAGGTCGGCCATGAACTGGTCCATGCAGATGCGCCCGACGATGGGGTGCCGCTGCCCGCGAATCAGCACCTCGCCCCGGGACGAGAGCGAGCGCGGGAAACCATCGCCGTAGCCCATGGGGATGGTCACGACGCGCGTGTCCGCGCCCGGTGCCCAGGTGGCGCCATAGCTGACGGGATGGCCGGCCGGAACCACTTTGAAATACACCACCTGCGACACCAGGGACATCACCGGGCGCAGGTCCACCGTGGCCTGCGACGCCGGGTCGGGCAGCACGCCGTAGAGCGCGATGCCGGGGCGCACCAGGTCCAGGTGGGTTTCCGGAAAATGCAGCACGCCGCCGGAGTTGGCGATGTGGCGGATCGGCATCGGGGCGCCCAGGCGATCGAAGTGGGCGCAGGCCTCCAGGAATTTTTCCAGCTGCTGGCGCGTCATAGGCGACGCCGGATCGTCGGCGCAGGCCAGGTGGGAGTACACGCCCTTCACCGTGCACCAGCGCGAGGCCACGGCCGCTTCGATGAACGGGCCGGCGTGGTAGCTGTGCACGCCGATGCGCTCCATGCCGGTGTCTATCTTCAGGTGCACGGTGGCCTTGCGGCCCAGCGCCTCGGCGGCGGCCTCCACCTGGCGCAGCTTGTCCAGGGAGGACACCGTGATCTCGAGGTCTTCGCTGATCAGCTGCGCCGCCTGCGGTCCGAAGATGCCGCCCATCACCAGGATGGGCAGGTGCACGCCGGCGCGCCGCAGGGCCACGCCCTCTTCCAGGAAGGCCACGCCCAGCTGTTCCACCCCTTGCGCCTGAAGGTGCAGGGCCACCGGCACCAGGCCGTGGCCGTAGGCGTTGGCCTTCACCACGGCCATCACCGGCACGCCCGCGTGCGCGCGCAGTGCGTGCAGGTTGTGCGTGAGGGCATCCAGGTCGACGCGGACGCGCGTGGGCCGCTGGCTCACCGGGTCGGCGCGGTCGTCTGCGGCCACGAGGGGATGCTTGTCGGAAGGCAGCGGGTCCATGCCCGCAGTGTAGCGTGGGCGCCCCGCAGCGGGCATGGCGCCCGGCGGGCGAAAAGTGGCCGTTTGCCGGCAGGCCCGGTGCGCGCTATTCGAAGCTGCCGACGCTGTCCCGGGCCAGGTTGTCGAAGCGGGTGTATTCGCCGAAGAACTTCAGCTTGGCCATGCCGGTGGGGCCGTTACGCTGCTTGGCGATGATGACTTCGGCCAGGCCTTTGTCGGGCGAGTCCTTGTGGTAGTAGTCGTCGCGGTAGATGAACATGATGATGTCGGCGTCCTGCTCGATGGCGCCCGATTCGCGCAGGTCGGACATCACCGGGCGCTTGTCGGTGCGCGATTCCAGGCCGCGGTTGAGCTGGGAAAGCGCCACCACCGGCACCTTGAGCTCCATCGCCAGGGCCTTGAGCGAGCGCGAGATTTCCGAGATTTCGTTGGTGCGGTTTTCGCCCGAGCCCGGCACCTGCATCAGCTGCAGGTAGTCGACCACGATCAGGCCCAGGTCGTGTTCGCGCTTGATGCGGCGCGACTTCGACCGCAGCACGTCGGGCGACAGCGCCGGGGTGTCGTCGATGAACACCTTCACGTCCGACAGCATCTTGATGGCCATGTTCACGCGCGACCAGTCTTCGTCCTCGAGCTGGCCGGTGCGCAGGCGCGTGGCGTTGACGCGGCCGATGGAAGAAATAAGGCGGAACGCCAGCTGCGAGGCCGACATTTCCATCGAGAACACCGCCACCGCCTTCTTGGTCTTGAGCGCGCCGTATTCGGCGATATTGAGCGCCAATGTCGTTTTGCCCATGGCCGGTCTCGCCGCCAGGATGATCAGGTCGGACGGCTGCAGGCCGGCGGTCATTTCGTCCAGGTCGTGGAAGCCGGTGGGCAGGCCGGTGACGTTGCCCTGGTTTTCGTAGCGTTCCTGCAGGATGCCGAAGGCGTCCTTCATGGCTTCGCGCAGGGGCACGAAATCGGCGCGGCCGCGGCGGCCCTGTTCGGCGATCTTGAACACCTTCATCTCGGCCGCCGACAGCACTTCCTGGCTGTCGCGTCCTTCGGGCTGG
>NZ_JAIBFH010000018.1 GCF_019459675.1 Arenimonas sp. | reverse complement strand
GGGAGCCTGCTGCGGGGCGGGGCTGGGGCGGGGGCTGGCGCCGCTGGGTATGCTGGGCTTTCGGGGCTCGGGGTGGGTGCCCGCCTCGGCCGACAGCACCAGCACGCAGTTGTCCTGCTTGCCCAGCGGGAAGTCGTCGTGCGGCAGCGCCTGGCCCATCATCGGGCCGCCCAGCACAAGCCGCACCGCGGCCTCGGTGTAGCCGCCCGCCTGTGCCACCACATGCGCCACCGATGTTCCCAGCGGCACCACGAAGTTGCCGGGCTGCGCCACGCCGGGCCCGGTCACCGTGACCACCCGCGAAACCAGCGCTTCACCCTGCGTCACCGCAAGCCAGGCGGCGCGGGCCGTGGCGACGTTCTGCACGATCACGCCGATGTCGCGCGGCAGGCGCCCGCGCGGCACCTCCTGCCCGGTCAGGACCTGTATCAGCTGGCGTTCGCCGCCCTGGGGGTAGACGGTCGGCACGGCCACCACTTCCACGGCGCCGTCGCCTTGGGACGCCGTTGCGGCGCGCGCGGCCGCAAGCGCCTGGATCATCGTGTCCTCGATCGCCAGCAGCACGCGGCTGGCGCCCACCATGCGCGCCAGCAGTCGGCCACCGCGAACCACGTCGTCGGCGTGCTCGCGCAGCAGCGCGTCGTCGCAGGCGATCCACGGCTCGCACTCGGCGCCGTTGAGCACCAGCAGGTCGCGCGCCACCGACAGCTTTCCGGCGGTGGGGAAGCCGGCGCCGCCCAGCCCGACCAGCCCCGCCGCCGCCAGGCGTTCGCGCAGCGCAGTCGGGTCGCTGGCCTGCCAGTCCATCGGGGCAAGCCGCTGCGGCGGTGGCGCGGCGCTGGTTTCAAGGCTGACGTGGACGGCTTCAAGGCCGGGGAAGCGGGCCAGTGCACGTGGCGCCACCGCCAGCACGCGTCCCGCGCAGGGCGAATGCACGTCTGCGCTGACGTCACCGTCGGCGACGCCGATTCGCTGGCCCGCGGCCACCGTTTCGCCCACCGCCACGCAGGCCTGCGCCGGCGTGGGGGGGGGGGGGGGGGGGG
>NZ_JAIBFH010000485.1 GCF_019459675.1 Arenimonas sp. | reverse complement strand
CTGCTGGGCGACTCGGCGCGCATGCAGCAGCTGCGCCAGACCATCGGCCGGGTCGCGCGCAGCCAGGCGCCGGTGTACATCAGCGGCGAATCGGGCGTCGGCAAGGAGCTGGTGGCGCGGCTGATCCACGAACAGGGCTCGCGCGCGGCCGGCCCCTTCGTTCCGGTGAACTGCGGCGCCATTCCCTCCGAATTGATGGAAAGCGAGCTGTTCGGCCACAAGAAGGGCAGCTTCACCGGCGCACACGCCGACAAGGAAGGCCTGTTCCAGGCCGCCAACGGCGGCACCCTGTTCCTGGACGAAGTGGCCGAGCTGCCGCTGCACATGCAGGTGAAGCTGCTGCGCGTCATCCAGGAAAAGTCGGTGCGGCCCGTGGGCGCACCGGCCGAGCTGCCGGTGGACGTGCGCATCCTGTCGGCCACGCACAAGAACCTGGCCAAGCTGGTGGAGGAAGGCAAATTCCGCCAGGACCTCTACTACCGCATCAACGTGATCGAGCTGGCCGTGCCGCCGCTGCGCCAGCGCAGCGGGGACATCGCGATGATCTCGACCGCCATCCTGGCGCGCCTGGCCGGCGAGCAGTCCGACGCGCTGCCTGCGCTGAGCGAAGAGGCCGAGGCGGCGCTGCTGGCCTACCCCTTCCCGGGCAACGTGCGCGAACTGGAGAACATCCTCGAGCGCGCCGTGGCCCTGTGCGACGGCAAGCACATCGAAGTAGCCGACCTGTACCTGCCCCAGGTGGACAGCCTGATCGGCCAGGACGCGGACGTACCGCTGCGCCAGGCCGTGGCCCCGTCGCCCACCGCCGCAGGCACCGACGGCACGGCCCTGCCCGACGCCATCGAGCAGATGGAGCGCGACACCATCCAGAAGGCACTGGAAGCCAACCGCTACAACAAGACCAAGACCGCCGTGCAGCTGGGCATCACCTTCCGGGCCTTGAGGTACAAGCTCAAGAAGCTGGGGATGGAGTGATCTCGGGCATTAAAGTGACGCGGGATGTCACTTTCTGACAAACCGACCCCTGCGGTCTGAACTTGTCCCGTTTCCAGATGGCCTTGCGTTGTTTGATGTGGCTATAGTTCGCCTTGTGCCGGCCCCAACCCGGTTGGCACAGTTGATGCATTGCTTCACCCGCACGTGCTTCGGCACGGCTACCCACGGACGGGACAAACCGTTCGAGCACGTGACAATCACTTAAAACCCTAGGGGCAATACCCATGAACAACATCAAGAAGAGCATCCAGAAAGGCTTCACCCTGATCGAACTCATGATCGTGGTCGCGATCATCGCCATCCTGGCCGCCATCGCTCTGCCGGCTTACCAGGACTACGTTGCGCGCGCGCAGGTTGCCGAGGCCATGGGCCTGGCGTCCGGTGCCAAGACCGCCGTTGCCGAGTTCTACGCCGACCGCGGCGCGTTCCCGGCCAGCAACGTGGCTGCCGGCATCGCCACCAACACCCTGATCAACGGCAAGTACACCCTGTCGGTCACCGTCAGCGGCGCTGGCCTGATCACTGCGGTGATGCGTCCGGCCCCGGCGGCGAGCGCCAAGGTCCAGAACGGCACCATCATCTACACCCCGCTGGACGCCGGTGGCTCGATCACCTGGACCTGCCTGGGCGGCACCATCGCTCCGAAGTTCCGCGCGGCTGCTTGCCGCGTCTAATTTCCAGCGCGCAACATTGTTCCAACAGGGCCGCCTCGTGCGGCCCTGTTTTTTTGGCAAGAAACGACGTGCACTGGAAGTCATGACCACTTTCGTCAAATCCGCCCTCGGGGCAATCATCCTGCTGGCCATCGGCCTGGCAGCTTATTGGCCCGGCCTGTCCGGCGGCTTCCTGCTCGATGACTATTCCAACCTCCAACTCAATCCTGATTGGAAGGTGACGGCCAACGAATGGGCGCAGTGGAAGCTTGCTTTCTATGGCGGTGTTGCCGGCGCGTCGGGACGCAGCCTGGCGATGCTCAGCTTCGCGGTGAACCATTTCCTGACCGGAATGGCGCCCTGGAACATGAAACTCACCAATCTTGTGATGCATCTGGCGAACGGCCTGCTGGTTTGGGCGCTGTGCCGGAACCTCTTCCGGCTGGCGGCCACAAAAGGCCCCGCGCCCGGCGATCTGACGGCATGGTTCATCGCCGCGGCCTGGTTGCTGCATCCGATCCAGGTTTCCACCGTGCTTTACCTCGTTCAGCGCATGGAAATCGGCGTCCAGTCATTCACGCTGCTGTCCCTTCTCTTCTATGTCGCGGGTCGTTCCAGGCAGCTGCAGGGCCAGGCGGGTGCGCGGTGGCTGGCCGCAGCCATGCTTTCCATGTTGCTCGGCCTCGGCTTCAAGGAGAGCGCGCTGCTGCTCCCTGCTTACTTCGCCGTGCTGGAACTCACGCTGTTCGGCTTCCGCAACGCATCCGGCGAGCGGTCGCGAGCGCTGACCACCACGTTCCTGGTCGGCGCGCTGCTGGCGTTGGCCGTATTCGTGTTCTGGCTCGTTCCCAGGTATGCGACGGCAGATGCGTATGCCATTCGCGATTTCACCTGGGTAGAGCGCCTGCTGACGCAGCCACGCGTGCTGGCGATGCATCTTTTGCAAATGGCCTGGCCGTCGCCGGAGTCTTTCCTTTTCTACTACGACCACATCCGGCCATCGACGGGCTTGATGAAGCCACCGACAACCCTGCTGTCCATGATCGTGCTGGCGGGGCTGGCGGCTTTGGCCATCCGCGTCCGCCGGCGGCGGCCGCTGGTGGCGATCGGCATCGGATTCTTCTTCATCGCCCACTCCCTCACCAGCAACATCATCCCGCTGGAGATGGTCTTCGAGCACCGAAACTATTTCGCACTGATCGGCATCCTCCTGGCGGTGGCAGGCGCGCTCGGGGGCCGCTGGCCCAAGACCTGGGAGGCCGGCACATATCGGGGCATCGCGGCAGCAGCGATCCTGTCGCTGGGCGGACTTACCTTCATGCAGGCCAGCGACTGGTCCAACCCGCTGCGGCTTTCGAACACGCTGGCAGCCCGCAATTTCGAGTCGGTCAGGGCCAACTACGCGCTGGGATCCGACTGGCTGTCGATATCGGGTGACGACACGTCACACGTGCTTTGGTCGCTGGCGCTCAAGCAGTTCCAGCACGTGGCGTCGCTGCCGGGGAACTCCATGCTGGGCGAACAGGGTCAGATCATCATGCTGTCCCGCGCTGGTCGCCCGGTGCCGCCGGAGGTGTGGGACCAGCTTCGCCGCAAGATGATGGCCAAGGCGGCCACTTCG
Source organism: Arenimonas sp. (assembly GCF_019459675.1). Lineage (GTDB taxonomy): Bacteria > Pseudomonadota > Gammaproteobacteria > Xanthomonadales > Xanthomonadaceae > Arenimonas. The sequence goes on along the minus strand of NZ_JAIBFH010000485.1, from coordinate 6,147 downwards.
CAGGAAGAATTGGTCCTGTTCGCCCTGAACGACTGCCGGATCAACCTCGGATGCAAACTTGACGACAGGCAGCTGCAGGCCACCCTGGACGCGGCCGTGATCAGGAATCCCGGGTCTTCAAGCCTGCACGCCCAGTACGCCAACTTTGCCTTCAACGTCATGGGCAACAAGAATCTGGCCGTGGCGCTGATGCAGGCGGCGCTCGACATTGCGCCGGAGAATCCGATCCTGCGCGCCGGACTGATCAAGTTCATGCTGGCCTCCGGCCAGGTCGACGATGTGCGGCTGCAGCAGGAGTTGGACCTGCTCAATGCGGCCAACGGCGATGGGTCACTGGATGCAGAACTGGAAGCGATACGCAAACTCAGAACACCCTGACCAGGAGAGAACCATGAAACGTTCGCTGGGCTTCACCTTGGTGGAACTGATGATCGTGCTGACCGTCCTCAGCATCCTGGCGGCTATCGCGATCGTCGCTTACCAGGACAGCGTCGCGAAAGCGCAGGCCGCGGAAGGCTTCAGCCTGGCAACGGGCGCGCGGACGGCGATGACAATCCACTTCAGCCAGACCGGCCAGTACCCTGCGGACAATGCCAGCGCCGGGCTGGCGCCGCCAGCTTCCATCAGCGGGCGCTACGTACAGTCGGTGACGGTCAACCCTGCGGGCCGCATCGACGTCCTGTTCTCCGCCAACGCCAGTTCCCGGCTTGCCGGGGAATCGCTGTTCCTCACGGCGACGCCGGCCGGAGATGGAATCCTCTGGACGTGCAGTGCCAGCACCAACCGGGTAATGCCCTCCAGCTGCCGCTGAAACAGCCTTGCCCAGCCAGTTGGCACGACTGGTTTAAGATCAATGGACCCCTCTGGAGAGCCACCGATGAACCCGCCCTTCCTGGTCTTTGCCGCTCCGGACATCCAGGAAGCAGAAATCGCCGAGGTAGACGCCTGCATGCGGTCTGGCTGGCTGGGCACGGGTCCGCGCGTGGCTCGATTCGAGGCGCAGTTCGCTGCCTACAAGGGTCTGCAGCCCGACCATGCGGCAGGCGTCAACTCGTGCACCGCGGCGCTGCACATCGCCTTGGTTTCCTGCGGTTTGGAGCCAGGCAGCGAGGTCATCACCACACCGCTGACCTTTTGCGCCACCATCAACGCCATCCTGCATGCCGGCCTGCAGCCGGTACTGGCCGACGTGGATGCGCAGACCCAGAATATCGATCCTGATGCGATCGAGGCGGCCATAACACCGAGAACGCGCGCAATCGTAGTGGTGCACTTCGCCGGCCGCCCCTGCGACATGGGCAGGATCATGGCGCTGGCCAACAAACACGGCCTGATGGTCATCGAAGATTGTGCGCACGCCATCGAGACTCGCTACCGCGGCGTCGAGGCAGGCACGTTCGGTGACTTCGGCTGTTTCAGCTTTTACGTGACCAAGAACGTGGTCACTGGCGAGGGAGGAATGATCCTTGCGCGCGACCCGGCGCTGCTCGCCAAGGCGCGCGTCCTGGCGCTGCACGGAATGGACAAGGACGCCTGGCATCGATTCAGCGACAAAGGCTATCGCCATTACCAAGTGGTTGAATCCGGCTTCAAGTACAACATGATGGACCTGCAGGCCGCCATCGGCATCCACCAACTTGCACGCGTCGAATCTGCGTTGTTACGACGACAGCGAGCCTGGGACTACTACATGCAGACGCTTTCCCCGCTGCCCCTGGAGCTGCCGGCGCCACCCGAACCCGACACCCGCCATGCGATGCACTTGTACACGGTGCTGATCGACAGGGATCGCTTCGGGCTTTCGCGCGATGATTTCCTGGACGGCATGAATGCCCTGGGCGTCGGAACCGGCGTGCACTACCTCTCCATCCCGGAACATCCTTACTACCAGCAGCGGTTCGGCTGGCGTCCCGAGCAGTGGCCGAATGCGATGAAGATTGGCAGGGAGACCGTCAGCCTGCCCATGTCGCCAAAGCTGACGGACCAGGATCTGGAGCGCGTAGTCGCTGCGGTCACAAAATTGGCGTCGTGACAGCCTCGACAAATCCCCCGTCGGTCGCGTCCCGGAGTCATCGGAGCGCGTTGCGCACCGTCGCCACTCTGGCAAGCTGTGCGCTGCTGGTTTGGTTGGCATGGGATGCCAGGACCGAAATAGCAGGTGCACTTGGCGTATTGAGAGCCGACTACCTGGCTGCCTCAATCGTGGCGGGCGTGCTGTTCACGCTTGTACAGGCGCGAATTTTCGCTCTTCTGGTGCCTGGTCGCAGTGGACCCGGATCGGCCAGGAAGACAATGGCGGCGTTCCTGCTGTCGCAGCCCAGCAAGTACCTTCCGGGCAAGATCTGGCCCGTATTCGTTCAGGCCGCCATCCTGGGGCCCTCTGCACGCGCGGTTACCATCACCATCGCGAACCTGCAGCTGTTCTTGATTTCGATGCTGCACCTTCTGGCACTTGGGCTACTGTGCCTTGACCACTTTTCCCTGCGCGGTCTCGCCGCGGCACTTGTGATTGGTCCCCTCGCGGGCACCATGGTCGTCGTGCTGCCAGTCGCGGCAGTCGCGCGGCGGCTTGCGCCACGAATGGCACTGCGCATGGATATTCGCAACGAGCCAGCGCTGGCTCCCGGAACCGTCCGGGACAGCGCGATCGGCATTTCCGTCTCGATGGTGGCGAACCTGCTCGCATCCACCGCACTGCTGCTATCCATCGGCGATGCGGTGCCGCGCGAAAACCTCGCAGGCGTGCTTGCCGTGCTTTACCTTGGCAATATCCTCGGCGCACTGGTGGTGATCGTCCCGGCCGGAATAGGCATACGGGAACTCGCCGCCGCGGCCTTGGGTGCTTTGCTGCTGCCGGGGATCCCTGCCAGCTTGATAGTGACTGCTGCCGTGGTTTTCCGTCTTTGGCAGGTCGTGGTGGATGTGCTCAGCTTTGCCCTCGGCTGGTTGATTGACCGGAAGACAGCTCCGTAATCAGGCTGAACGTTTGGCGCACGAGCGAACAACGCAGGCAGGCACCCCCGCGACAAGAGCGCCGGCCGGAACGTCATTGATCACCACGGATCCGGCCGCAATCACCGCGCCATCGCCAATGGTGACGCCCGGGGAAATGACCACGTGGGAAAAGACCACAACGTCATCGCCAATCACAACGGGCCTGAAGACATGCCCGTTGCCGGCTGCATAATCTGTTCGGCTCGCGTAGATCCCGACGAATGGACCGCAGTCGAACCGCTTCCCGATTCGGATGCCGCCACCGCCCGATCCGTACAGCACGCAGTTGGGCGAAATGGTGGCGCCATCGCCGATCTCGACCCGGCCTCGACCATCGCACCAGCCCTGCCCGCCCGCGTGAATGACAGAGCCTGCCTGGATCACCACGCCTTTGCCCACGGACAAGTTCGCGAGATCTCCTTTCAGCAGCACGCCGCGCTCCATGCGCAGGCTCGGATTCCGGACGCCGAAGAGGAACGTTCGCAACGCCGCGTGAAGGTTGTCGCCAAGTCCAAAGTAGTAAGTCAACTCCATCACGAGCTCCTTGAACGCCATCGTGCCATCCAGCCAATGGCAGCGACAGCTGCCTGGCCGAGCAACGTGCCTGCGGTATCCCTTGCCAGCACCACCGACTCCCGATTACCCCATTTCTTCTTGTAACGCACCAAACCGGCTTGCCCGGGCGGCGAGACCATGAAGTTGAAGTGCTCCATGCCTCGCTCTTGTGCCGCGATTATCAGCCTTTCCAGGAGCAGGTCGCTGATCCCCATCGGGCGGGCCGCAGGCAGGACGGCCGAATGGAGGTAATAGCCAACCTTCGCGTCCATGGCAAGCACCGACGCGCCAAGAAACTGACCCGACGCGTCCCGTGCTTGGGCGACGACCACCGATGACGACCCGGACGCCGTGGCGAACAGCCTGGTGAAGTACTCCGGGCCGTATCGAACCCGACCGTTGCGCGCCTGGACCAATTCGGAATAAAGACGATGGAACTCCAGAGGACCCGGGATATCCAGCGAAATGACTACCGCCCTGGCCGCACGCCGGGCATGAGCCATGTCCTTGGCGAGCCGGGCGCTGTTCTCGAGTCGCCACCCCGGCAGCTTGTCCAGCCACACGTCCGGCAGCCGCAGACCGGCCCCGACATCCTCGGCACGGATGCTGCGGTTCGAGCGAATCAGGTCCAGCCGCAGCCGCTGCGCCAGCGCTGCTCCCTCAGCCGCGTAAGTTTCCGCCATCACTCCGCTCAACGCAGTCGCGCCGACCGGAAACCCGAGGAAACCTAGCCTGACCGGCCCCTTTTTGAACACCGGGACCAAGAGGCCACTTTGGCGCTCTTCGCTCCAGGCAAACGCCGGCTCGCATCCCAAGCCCTGCACTATGGATGCCCAAGATGGCGAACTGAAAAAGTGGCCACCCTCGACAGCCCATGATGTGGCCAAGGAGGTAGCGGCGGCGTCTGTCCTCCAGTCACCCATCTTGCGGCCTTCGCTGCGCAGAAACCTCAGCCGGGGAAATCATCCCGGCCCGCTGTGGCTTCGCCAGAATGAAAACAAAACCTGGGGCCAGCGGCTCGAGCAAACGAAACACCAGCGGGGGCAATGAATGCACCACTGCCGCCATCGATGCCCAACCGCGCCTGCGTAGCTCGACGCAGAGCCTCTCGCCAATCGCGTTTCGCACCTCCAGTCCATGCAGGGCGAACCAGCCGCGCAGCCTCAGGAAATGAGTTGAGTAAGCGTCCAGCTCATTGAACTTGCGCGAACCCAATGCCTTCATCAAGCGTTGGGCGGTGCTTCGGGGCAGCCAATGAACCAGCGGCCAGAAGACATGTGGCTCGATCGGCCACAGCAGGTTTGGCCCGGCGAAGTAACACACTCCGCCCGGCGCGAGCACCTTTGCGATGTTGCCAATCAGCGCCTCGGGATTGGAAACATGTTCATAGACCTGGTTGCAAACAACCACGTCAACGGATTCCGCCGGGAAAGGACAGTCGACTCCGTCGAAGAAAGCGGTACGCAGTGTCAGGTTGGAATGGTCGCGGCCAAGCTGGGGCCAACTCGGCCAAGGATCCGGATCCACTCCCACCATTGATGACACGGAAGGGGCCAGGAACGCGGCCATTTCTCCATTTCCGCAGCCAACGTCCATCCAACGACCCGTGGGCTTGGCGTGGCTTGCAAGAAAGATCGTGTCTCGTATGGCTTCAGCCTTGCCACTGCGGCCAACACGACCCCACTTCGGAATGGACACTGCTTGTTCACGCATTGCTGGCCGCCTGGAAGGAAGCGACCAGCCGCAACGCAACCTGATCCAGGTTGAATGCCGCCTGGCGATCAACGATGCCCTGCTGGAACGACGCCGGCTGGGCCATGACAGCAGAAGAAACTGCCTGCGCGAACGCCAGCGCGCTCACCGAGCCAGCAAGCACGCCGCAAGCCGGGGCATTGGAAACCAATGCGGGCATGTCACCGACTGGCATCGACACCACGGGTAGTTTCATCTTGAGTGCATCGGAGAAAACAACCGGGATGGATTCGACACGAGAGGGAATCAGAAGGTAGTCGGCGGCCTCCAGGGCGCAGCAGGCCGCGAGGTTGTCGAGGAATCCATCCAGCTTCAGCGGGCGACCGGCGGACAACAAGGCGGCAGCACGCTCCCGCACCAAGCCGTCCATCGGCCCGCCTCCCGCGATGTGCACCAGCCCGATTCGCGCCCAGGTTGCCTCATCAAGCATTGCCAGGGCTTCGAGCAGGAGGTCGACCCCCTTGTTCGCATGCCATCGACCCAGGAACAGCAGCCGATAAGGTGGCGCTGTGGCCACCGGCCGCACGCGGACTGCGCCCAGGCGGCGACTACTCGGCAGAAAATCGAACGGCAGGCCGGATATCACCTCGGCATCTTGACCCAACTGCAACCCGTCGGCGAAACGACAGGCTGCCCCGCGGATCACGCCTTCAAGCACTGTGCGCACGCCGGGCACTTTGGCCAGCGCCCAAATGTCGCTGCCAAGCGCCCACACGGAATATGGAGTACCCGAAGCCCGCTGGAGTTCGCGGGCAGCCCAGCCCGAGGGCAGCGCCCAAAGAGCCAATGTATGCTTCACTTTCCCGTCCTGCGCCCCCGAGTGAGGAGTGTGGGGCCCAGGACCGA
>NZ_JAIBFH010000484.1 GCF_019459675.1 Arenimonas sp. | reverse complement strand
TCCTTCCCCCCAAGCACCTGTCATCGGCCGGGTAAAGTGAACCTGACCCCGTTCTTGCCCCGTCCACTGCCCGGCAATCGCCAGATTTCGCCCTGGAAAGGCCCGCTGCGCCTGTTGCAATGAGGTTGCCGCGCTTGGCGGTGACCTGGAGCACGCGCCATGCGCATTGGCTGGAAGTTGGCCCTGGTGGGCCTGTTGTTGCTGCTGCTGTTGATCCCGCTGGGCCTGCTGGACGGCCTGGTGGCCGAGCGCCAGGCCCGCGGGCAGGAGGTGGCAGACGAGATCGCCCGGTCCTCGTCGGGGCCGCAGCAGGTGGTGGGGCCGCTGCTGCTGGTGGAGGCCGTGAAGCTCACCGAGCGCCGCCGCGTGGTCAGCGAGGGCGGCCTGATGCGCGAGGAAACCGAACAGGCCAGTGAAACCGTGCACTACCTGGTCAGCCCGGGCCGGCTGGCGGTCGACAGCCAGCTCAGGATCGAGCAGCGCGGCCGCAGCCTGTTCACGGTGCCCCTGTTCCATGGCGCTCTGAAAATGGCCGGCGAATTCCGGCATGTGCCGCCCGCTGCGGAAGGGCAGGGCCAGCTCAAGCCCGTGCGCGCCTGGCTGGTGCTGGGCCTGGGCGACAACCGCGGCGTGCAGCGGATGGCGCTGAAGGTGGACGGCCGCCCCGTCACCGCCGAGCCCGGCACGCGCGTGGGCTGGCTGCCCGAAGGGCTGCATGCGCCGGTGCCGCTGCCGGCCCTGGAAGCGCCGCTGGCCTTCGAAGTCGCGCTGGATTTGACCGGAACCCAATCGCTGGCTTGGCTGCCCGTGGGCGCTGAAACCACCGTCACGGCCTCGGCCGACTGGCCGCACCCGGGCTTCGAGGGCCGGCACCTGCCGCAGGCCTCGACGATCACCGACGACGGGTTCAGCGCCAACTGGGCCGTGTCCAAGCTCTCGAGCCGCGTGCAGCAGGTGATCGCCGCCTGCTCCCCGATGGAAACCAGCTGCGATGGTTTGGCCGAAAGCGGCTTTGGCGTGCGCCTGGTCGAGCCGGTGGACCGCTACCTGATGACCGACCGGGCCATGAAGTACGCGCTGCTGTTCCTGGGCCTGGTGTTCGGTGCGGTGTTCCTGGTGGAAGCCCTGTCGTCAAGGCCGGTGCATGCGGTCCAATACGGCCTGACCGGGCTGGCGCTGGCGATGTTCTACCTGCTGCTGCTGTCACTGTCCGAACACATCGGCTTCGGGCTGGCCTATGGCCTGGCGGCGGCTTCCTGCAGTGCGCTGCTGGGCTATTACCTGGCCGGGGTGCTGGGTGGGGCGAAGCGGGGCCTGTGCTTCGGGGCGGGCCTGGCGGGCCTCTACGGCCTGCTTTACTCGCTGCTGCGATCCGAGGACTACGCCCTGCTGGTGGGCGCCGGCGTGCTGTTCGCGGCCCTGGCCACCGTGATGACCCTGACCCGTCGCGTCGACTGGCACCACCTCGGCAGCCCCAAGACCTGAATGGGGCGGCAGCCCCCGATTCCTTAAAGGCGCCCCACCCGGGGCGAAGGAGAGAGGCTTGGAGGGCCCAAAATACCCGGGGGGCGAGAAATTAA
>NZ_JAIBFH010000150.1 GCF_019459675.1 Arenimonas sp. | reverse complement strand
TGCAAGTCATTTCAGACCCCCCCACGGCGGGAAAGCCCCATGTACGAGAACACCGCCAGCAACCACTGGGAAGGCGCCGGCAAGGAAGGCACCGGCAAGATCAGCACCGACACCGAGGCGCTGCGTTCGTATCCCTACGGTTTCGGCAGCCGCTTCGGCGACGACCGCACCGGCACCAATCCCGAGGAGCTGCTCGCCGCCGCACACGCCGCCTGCTTCACCATGGCGTTTTCGTTCGCCTGCGAGAAGGCCGGTTTCGCCACCCGCAGCGTGGACACCCAGGCCCACGTGAACCTGGCCAAGGAGGGCGAAGGCTTCAAGATCGACCGCATCCGCCTGGTGCTGGACGCCAGCGTGGACGGCATCGACGAGGCCACCTTCCAGAAGATCGCCGAGGGCGCAAAGAAGGAATGCCCGCTGTCCAAGGCCCTGGCCTCGGTGCCCGAGATCACACTGGAAGCCACGCTGCGCCGCTGACGCCAATCCGGAGCGCAAAGAAGCTAACCTGACCCCGTTCTTTCCATCGGGGTTTGAGGGCATGCGCAATCTGGTTCTGGCTTTGGCCCTGGCGTTGTCCGCCAGCGCGGCGGCCGACGACACGTTGGTGACGGTTTCGGAACGCTCCGGCTTCCTGAAGACCGGCCGCTACGCGGAAGTGATCGCCCTGTGCGACGCCTTCGCCAAGGCCCACCCGCAGGCCGTGCGCTGCATCGAATTCGGCACCACGCCGCAGGGCCGGCCGATGAAGGCGCTGGTGGTGTCCACGTCAGGGGCGCTGGACGCCGAAGCCGCCCGAAAGCGCGGCCTGCCGGTGGTGCTGATCCAGGGCGGCATCCACTCGGGCGAAATCGACGGCAAGGACGCGGGCTTCCTGGCCCTGCGCCAGATCCTGGAAGGCAAGGCCGCGCCAGGCGCGCTGGACAAGCTGGTGTGGGTTTTCGTGCCGGTGTTCAACATTGACGGCCACGAACGCTTCGGCGCCTGGAACCGCCCCAACCAGCGCGGCCCCGAGGAAATGGGCTGGCGCACCACCGCCCAGAACTACAACCTCAACCGCGACTACCTCAAGGCCGACGCCCCCGAGATGCAGGCCATGCTGGCCCTGGTCAATGAGTGGGATCCGCTGGCGGTGGTGGACCTGCACGCCACCAACGGCGCCCAGTTCGAGCACGACATCGCCATCATGGTCGAGCCGCTGTACGCCGGCGACCTGGCGCTGCAGCGCATCGGGCGCGAATGGCGCGATGGCGTCATCGCCGACCTGACCGCGGCAGGCTCGCTGCCGCTGGCGTTTTATCCCTCGTTCGTAGCCGACGACGACCCCAGCTCGGGCTTCGCCGACACGGTGTCGCAGCCGCGTTTCTCGCTGGGCTATTTCTGGCTCCGCAACCGGCTTTCCATGCTGGTGGAAACGCACTCCTGGCGCGCCTACCCGGAGCGCGTGCTCAGCACACGCCACACGGTGGTTTCAGTGCTGGATCTCGTCGCTGAGAACGGCGAGGCATGGCTGCAGGCGGCGCACGACGCCGACCGGCGCGCCAGCCAGCCCGGCACGGCGCCCATGCCGCTCACCTTCGCCGCCACCGACCAGGCGCGCCTGATCGACTTCCGCGGCTACGAGTACACCCGCACGCCGTCCGACGTGTCTGGCGCGCTGATGACCCGCTACGACGAAACCAAGCCACAGGTCTGGCGCGTTCCGCTGCGCGACGTGGTCGAGCCCGTGCTCAGCGTTGCGCCCCCGGCCGCCGGCTACCTCGTGCCGGCAGAACATGCCGAACGGGTCGGCGCCAAGCTGGCGTTGCATGGCGTGGCGTTCCGAAAGATCGGCGCGCTGCCGCAGGCCGCGGTGCAGGTCTTCCGCGCGGAAAGCGCCAAACCGGCGGCTGCGTCCTTCGAGGGCCACCAGCGCCTGGACGTCACCGGTGAATGGGCCGACGAAACCCAAGACATCGCAGCCGGCGCCCTGTTCGTTCCCATCGCCCAGCCCCGGTCACGGCTGCTGGTGGCCATGCTCGAACCGCAGGCACCGGACTCGCTGCTGGCCTGGGGCAACTTCAACAACCACTTCGAGCAGAAGGAATACATGGAAGGCTACGTGGCCGAGGCCGTGGCGCGCGACATGATGGCGCGCGATCCGGCGCTCAAGGCGCGGTTCGAGCAGCAGATCAAGGACGACCCGGCGTTCGCAGCCAGCCCGCAGGCTCGGCTGCAGTACTTCCACCGCCTGCATTCGTCGTGGGACGGTCGACTGGATCTCTATCCGGTCCTGCGCATGTCCGCTGTTCCGCAATAGCCGGTTTCCCCGGCGATTCGAAACCGCTGGGGCGCAGCATCAGGCCGGTGACCACCAGCGAATGGGCGGAGGCGCCCAATACCGAGGCCAGCAGCGGGTGCTCGCCGAATCAGGCGCGCAACTGCTCCAGACACTGCGTGGGCGTGGCCTGGCCATCGTGCAGCAACGCAAGCTTGATGGCCGCAATGGTTCGACTGGTATTTTTCACGGCTTGCGGGCCTGGCCCCGCGCGGCGCGCAGTTTCTCCAGCTTGTCCTTGAGCTTGATCTCCAGGCCACGCTCGACGGGCTCGTAGTAAACCTTTTCGCCCATCGCCTCGGGGAACGCCGTCTGGTCCAGCGCGATGCCCTCGGGCGCATCGTGGTCGTACTGGTAGCCGCTGCCGTAGCCCAGCTCTTTCATCAGTTTGGTGGGCGCGTTGCGAAGATGCAGCGGAACTTCCTGCGTGCCGTGTTCGCGCACGTCGGCCTGGGCGGCCTTGAAGGCGACGTAGCCGGCGTTGGATTTGGCGCAGCTGGCCAGGTAGATCACCAGTTGCGCCAGCGCCAGGTCACCCTCGGGGCTGCCCATGCGCTCGTAGGCGTCCCAGGTTTCGATGGCCATCTGCAGGGCGCGCGGGTCGGCCAGGCCGACGTCTTCGATGGCCATGCGGGTCATGCGGCGGGCCAGGTAGACCGGGTCGCAGCCGCCGTCGAGCATGCGGGCGAACCAGTACAGGGCGGCGTCGGGGTTGGAGCTGCGCACGGATTTGTGCAGGGCGGAAATCTGGTCGTAGAACTGTTCGCCCTGCTTGTCGAAGCGGCGGGTGCGGTCGGCCAGCACCTGCACCAGGGTGGCCTGGGTGATGTGGCCGCCTTCGTCGGCGGCCAGTTCGGCGGCGATTTCCAGCAGGGTCAGGCCGCGGCGCACGTCGCCGTCGGCGGC
>NZ_JAIBFH010000469.1 GCF_019459675.1 Arenimonas sp. | reverse complement strand
TCGATGGTGCGCTCGGGCACGCGCTCGGCCGCCATGCTGTTGAACGTTTGCAGCAGCAGCGCGCGCGACTCGGGGCAATACGACGGCAGCGTGCCCATCAGCGTCAGCGGCGTTCCGGGCGCGATGCCGTGGATGCGGTAGTTTTCGTCGGTCCAGTGCAGCACCTGGGTTTCCACGTACAGCTCGAAGCCGCCGATGCGACCCATGGCCGCGATGCGGTTGAGCATGTCGTTGCGCCAGGTCGACGTTTCTTCGTCGCGGCGCTGTTCGGTGACGTCGTTCAACACGCCCACCAGGCGGGTGATCCGGCCGTCGTCGGACTGCAGGCCCTCGCCGCGCGCCTGCACCACGCGCTGTTCGCCGTCCGGGCGCAGGATGGTCAACTCCATCGAGTACGGCGTGCCGCCGGCCAGCACCGCCTTCGACGCTGCCCGCAGGCGCTCGTACGACTCGGCCGTGAACAGGTGCCGCTGGTGCCGGAAACGCGGCGCCTCCTGCTGCGGTGACAGCCCCGCAATGCGGTAAAGCTCGTCCGACCACCACACCACGTCGGTCTCGGTGTTCCAGCTCCAGCTGCCCAACCGGGCCACGTGCTGGGCCTGGTTGAGGATCAGTTCGCGCTCGCGCAGCTGGGTCTCGATGCCTTTGTAATCATTGATGTCGGTATGGGTACCGATCACCCGGCAGGGGCGGCCGTGGGTGTCCCAGCTGATGGCGCGGCCGCGGTCGAGGATCCAGCGCCAGCGGCCGCAGCCGTCTTTGACGCGGTAGTCCACCTGGTAGTTGGGCGTCTCGCCGGTCAAGTGCGCCTTCAGCGCCACTTCCACCCGCGGCAGGTCGTCGGGGTGGGTGAGGCTGCGCCAGGCCTGGAAGCTGTCGTCGAAGGCGTCCCGCGAGTAGCCCAGCATGGTGAAGCAGCGGCTGGAGCGATACACGCGGCCCGAATCTGAGTCCCAGTCCCACAGGCCGTCTTCGGCGCTCTCCAGCGCGTAGCGCCAGCGCGCGCGGTCGGGCGACTCGGCCAGGCCGGGGGCCTGGTCATGCGGGAACAGGCTGATGGTGTAGCCAAGCAGCCGGCCCCGGCGATCGCTGACGTCGCGCAGCAGGCAGTCCAGCACCAGATCGCCGTCCGCATAGCGATGCTGCACCTGCCGGCCCGGATGCGTGGCCAGCTGGGCCAGCGCCTCCGCCAGCACCACGCGCAGCTGGCTTTCCAGAGCAGGATTCACCAGATCGCGGGCGGGCTCGTTGGCGAACAGCACCTTGCCGGCAACGTCCAGCACCAGCAGCGCGCGACGCGACGGGTGCAGGAACAGGCTCGCGATGAACGCGGGGTCCAGGGTCGGGGGGATATCAATGGGCGTGGCGTCTGGCATCCCCACCAGCATTCCATGCCAGCGCGATGCCATCCGTGCTGGCTGGCACAGTTCACGAACCGGCCGGGCTGCGGTTCATGTTCCCGGCATGGCATAATCCCGACCCGGGCGCCTGTAGCTCAGCCGGATAGAGTAGTGGCTTCCGAAGCCATTGGTCGGGGGTTCGAATCCCTCCAGGCGCGCCAATCCCGATGACGGCACACGTCCACTCCCACGGCTCCCAAGACGCCCCGGCAAGCCACGGCCGCGCGTTCGCGATCGGCATCGCGCTCAATCTGGCGTTCGTAGTGGTCGAGGCCTGGTACGGCTGGCTTGCCGGTTCGCTGACCCTGCTGGCCGACGCCGCACACAACCTCAGCGACGTCGGCGGCCTGGTGCTGGCCTGGGCGGCCTATGCGGCGGCCAAGCGCGCGCCCGACGACCGCCACACCTACGGCTGGCGCCGCGGTTCGATCCTGGCCAGCTTCGCCAACGCGGCGCTGCTGTTGGTGGCGATGGGCTCACTGGCGTGGGAGGCCGTCCAGCGCATCGGCTCGGCCTCGCCCGTCGACGGGCTGACGGTGATGGTGGTGGCGGGTATCGGCGTGGTGGTGAACTTCGGCACGGCCTGGCTGTTCATGGGCCACCGTCGCGATCTCAATATCCGGGGTGCGTTCCTGCACATGGCTGCCGATGGCCTGGTTTCGGTCGGCGTGGTGATCGCAGGCGCGCTGACGCTGTGGCAAGGCTGGGACTGGATCGATCCCCTGGTGAGCCTGGCGGTGGCCGCCGTGGTGGTGCTGGGCACGTGGTCGCTGTTCACGCGCTCCACGCACCTGCTGTTCGACGGCGTGCCCGACGAACTGTCGTTGGTGACTATCCGGCAATGCCTGCTGCAGCTGCCGGGCGTGCAGGACGTACATGACCTGCACGTCTGGGCCATGTCCACCTCGGACAACGCATTGACCGCACACCTGGTGGTAGCGCCGGGCGCCGCAGCCGACGACGTGCTGCGCGCGGCCCTGGAGGCGCTGCACCACGACTTCGGCATTCGCCACGCGACCGTGCAGCTGGAGTCCGCCGCGTTCGCCGCGCACTGCCGCGAAGTCTCGCCGCCTTTCTGAAACCGGAACTCAGGGGGGTCGATACCTGGCCTTCACATTGAAAGCCCATCGGTGCTTGTTAGATTTCAGGTTTGCCGCCCCGAGGCTCGCCATGATCCGTCTCAGCACCTTCCTACTGCTCGCGCTTGGCCTGTGGCTGGCGCCGGCCCAGGCCGCGGTGGCGGGGGGGGGGGTGGTGGCGCGTGCGGCGCCGGTGGGGGCACAGCTACCGCTCACCGGCCCCCGGACCGCGGGTCGGGGCGCGGGGCGGGCGCCGCGCGGGGATGGGCTGGGGG
>NZ_JAIBFH010000447.1 GCF_019459675.1 Arenimonas sp. | reverse complement strand
GTGGTGGACGTCACCGTCAAGCTGCGCCCGGGATCCCGCGTGGTGGAAGCGCCCACCCCCGACGCCAACCCCGCGGCCGCCGTGGCGGGGGCCCCGGCCGGCAGCGCCTGACCGGCGCCCCGCGGAGACCTTGCCATGATGCTGTCCGACGTCTCGATCAAGCGCCCGGTCTTCGCGACCGTGATGAGCCTGCTGCTGGTGGTGCTGGGCATCATCGCCTTCACCCGCCTGACCCTTCGTGAGCTGCCCAACATCGACCCGCCCATCGTGTCGGTTGGCGTGGCCTATCCAGGTGCGTCTGCCGCTGTGGTTGAAACGCGCATCACGCAGATCCTCGAAGACGCCGTCAGCGGCATCGAGGGCATTGAAACCGTGGAGTCACGCAGCCGGAACGGCGAAGCCAGCGTCACCCTGGAATTTTCCCTGACCCGCGACATCGAGGCGGCGGCCAATGACGTGCGCGACGCCATCAGCCGCGTGATGGACCGCATGCCCGACGAGGCCGATCCGCCGGAGATCGAGAAGGTCGAAAGCGACGCCGAAGTCATCATCTGGCTCAACATGAGCTCCGACCAGCTCGATACGCTGGCCTTGAGTGACTACGCCGAACGCTACGTGGTGGACCGCTTGTCGAGCATCGACGGCGTGGCCCAGGTGCGGGTGGGTGGCCAGCAGCGCTACTCCATGCGCGTGTGGCTGGACCGCGAGGCGCTGGCGGCGCGCGGCCTGACGGTGAACGACGTCGAGAACGCCCTGCGCCGTGAGAACGTCGAACTGCCGGCCGGCAGCATCGAGTCCCAGGACCGCGATTTCACGCTGCGCGTGATGCGTGGCTACCAGGAGGCGTCCGATTTCGCCGCGCTCACCCTGGCCAAGGGCGACGACGGCTACCTGGTGCGCCTGGGCGACGTGGCCAAGGTCGAACGCGCATCGTCGGAACGCCGTGCTTACTTCCGCGGCAACGGCCAGCCCAACATTGGCCTGGGCATCATCAAGACTTCCACGGCCAACAGCCTGGACGTGGCCCGCGAGATCAAGGCGGCGCTGCCGGCCATCCAGGCCACGTTGCCCTCCAGTACCCGAATCTTCGTCGCATTCGACAGCACCACCTTCATCGATGCGGCGGTTGACCGCGTGTACATGACGCTGATCGAAGCGGTGCTGCTGGTGCTGGTGGTGATCTACCTGTTCCTGGGCAGCTTCCGCGCCGCGCTGATCCCCGCGGTCACGGTGCCGGTGTGCCTGGTGGCGGCCTTCATCGCCCTGTGGGCGTTTGGCTTCACCATCAACCTGCTGACGCTGCTGGCGCTGGTGCTGTGCATCGGCCTGGTGGTGGACGACGCCATCGTGGTGCTGGAAAACGTGCAGCGCCGCGCCGACTTGGGCGAACCGCCCCTGGTGGCGGCCAAGCGCGGCACGCAGCAGGTCGCCTTCGCCGTCATTGCCACTACGGCGGTGTTGGCGGCGGTGTTCCTGCCGGTGGGCTTCATGGAGGGCAACACCGGGCGCCTGTTCCGCGAGCTCTCCGTGGCGCTGGCGGCGGCGGTGATCATCTCGGCCTTCGTGGCTCTGACGCTGACGCCGATGATGTGTTCGCTGTTGATCCGCCCGCACCAGGAACCCAAGGGCGTGAACAAGTGGGTACAGGGCCACCTGGATTCCCTGGGTCGCGGCTACCGTCGTTCGGTCGAGCGCACCATCGGCAAGCCGCTGCTGTTTGGCGCCATGCTGCTGGCTAGCCTGGGGCTGTCGTGGTTCTTCGTGCAGCAGATCCCGGCCGAGTTGGCGCCGCCGGAAGACCGCGGTAGCTTCTTCGTCTCCGTGGCCGGCCCGGAAGGCGCGGGATACGACTACACCGTGAATCAGATGCAGGAAGTTGAGCAGCGTTTGTTCAAATACGTCGGCGACGGCCAGGCCATCGACCGCGCCAATACGCGCGTGCCGGGCGGCTTCGGTGCTGGTGGCGAGATGCACACGGGCCAGGCCATCGTGCTGCTCAAGCCCTGGAACGAACGCGACATCAGCACCGCCGACCTGGTGGAAAAGATCCGCGGAGACCTCGCCAGCCTGCCCGGCGTGGTGGCCCGTCCGCAGGTCCGCAGCGGCTTGGTGCGCAGCGGCGGCCAGCCGCTGCAGATCGTCCTGGGCGGCCCCGACTACCAGGAACTGGCGCAGTGGCGCGACCGCATGCTGGCGCGCATGGAGGCCAACCCGCAGCTGTTCTCGGCCGATTCGGACTACAAGGAAACTCGCCCGCAGCTGCGCGTTGAGATCAACCGCGAGCGCGCCGCCGACCTGGGCGTGTCGGTGCAGGAAGTGGGCCGCACTCTGGAAACCATGATGGGTTCGCGTCGCGTCACCACCTACGTGGAAGACGGCGAGGAGTACGACGTGATCCTGCAGGCCCAGCAGGAAAACCGCGTTTCGCCGTCCGACCTCAACAACCTGTACGTGCGCTCCACCACCGGCGGCGGCCTGATCCCGCTGTCGAACCTGGTCACGCTGACCGAACTGGCCGAGCCGGGCCAGTTCAACCGCTTCAACCGCCTGCGCGCGATTACGATCACTGCAGGACTGGCGCCCGGCTACACGCTGGGCGAGGCGTTGGAGTGGGTGCGCCAGGTGGCCGACGAAGAGCTGCCCGAGCGTGCCCAGATTGACTACAAAGGCGAGTCGCGCGAATACCAGTCGGCCGGTGGCGCCGTGCTGTTCACCTTCGCCATGGCGCTGCTGATCGTGTACCTGGTGCTGGCGGCGCAGTTCGAAAGTTTCCTGCACCCGCTGGTGATCATGCTGACCGTGCCGCTGGCGGTTCTGGGCGCGCTGATCGGCCTGTGGGCCTTCGGCAGTTCGCTCAACCTCTTCAGCCAGATCGGCATCGTGATGCTGGTGGGCCTGGCGGCGAAGAACGGCATCCTGATCGTCGAGTTCGCCAACCAGCTGCGCGACGAGGGCATGGCTATCCGCGACGCCATCGTCGAGTCGGCGGCGGTGCGGATGCGGCCCATCCTGATGACCTCCATCGCCACCATCATGGGCGCAGTGCCCCTGGTGCTGGCCGGCGGCCCGGGCTCGGCCAGCCGCGGCACCATCGGCATCGTCATCATCTCCGGCGTGGCCTTTTCCACGGTGCTGTCGCTGTTCGTGGTGCCGGCCTTCTACATGCTGCTGGCGCCATTCACGCGATCGCCGGACGCGGTGGCGCAAAAGCTTGAGGTACTCGAGCGCGAATCGCCGGTGGTGGGCGGGCACGCCTGAGCCCCGCGGACGGCCGGCGCGACCGG
>NZ_JAIBFH010000411.1 GCF_019459675.1 Arenimonas sp. | reverse complement strand
GCTTCTCCTGCACGCGCTGCTGGCGTACGGCTGTGCCGGCGGCGGGGGCTGGGCGGTGTTCAGCGGCGGCCGGTACGGGTGGGCTTGGTGGGGGGCTTGGCGGGGGGCTTGGAGGTGGGCTTGGAGGTGGGCTTGGAGGCGCGTTTGGCCGCCGGCCTGGCCGCCGCCTTGCGGGCCGGTTTGGCCGCCGTCGGCTGCACGGCCTTTCGGATCGATCGGCCGGCAGTCGGGGTCCGCTGTGCCGGGGCGATGGCCACGACGCCCAGCAGGTCGCCGATGCGCCGGTGCGATTCCAGCGGGTGCCGCAGCGGCACGCCGGGGTCGATGCGGTAGGCGTTGCGGCGCCCGTCCCGCGTGCGCTCCAGGACGCCCGCCAGCTCCAGGTCGGCCACGATGCGCTGCACCGCGCGCTCGGTCACGCCAACGCGCAGGGCCACTTCCCGCAGGGTCAGGTCACCGTCGGCCGCCAGGCACACCAGCACGTGGGTGTGGTTGCTCAGGAAGGTCCAGCCCGGGGCTTGTTCGTTCGCCATCGCCGCTCCAGTTGACACGATACCTAAATTCGGATTTACAATACGCGACACGAATGTCGCTAATTGGAGATCTTATGTCTGCCGCCCTAGCCCTCGCCTCGACCCCCGTCCCGGCCCCGGCCCCCCGCACCATCGCCGTGGCCGCCGGCGACGGCATCGGCCCGGAAATCATGGACGCCGTGCTGGCCGTGCTGTCGGCGGCCGACCCGGGCCTGGGCTTCCAGCCGGTGACCGTTGGCCTGGAAGCCTACCGCAACGGCGCCCTGTCCGGCTTCGGCCCCGAGGTGATGGACGCCATTACCGAACACGGCGTGCTGCTCAAGGGCCCCATCACCACGCCCCAGGGCGGCGGCTACAAGAGCGTCAACGTGAGCCTGCGCAAGTCGCTGGGGCTGTACGCCAATCTGCGCCCGTGCGTGGCCTACCATCCGTTCATCGCCACCCGTCACCCGGCCATGGACGTGGTGATCGTGCGCGAGAACGAAGAAGACACGTACGCCGGCATCGAGCACCGCCAGAGCGAAGAGGTCTACCAGTGCCTGAAGCTGATCACGCGCCCGGGCTGCGAGCGCATCGTGCGCTACGCCTTTGAATACGCGCGCAGCCACGGCCGCCGCAAGCTCACCTGCATGACCAAGGACAACATCATGAAGCTCACCGACGGCCTGTTCCACCGGGTCTTCGACGAGATCGCCGCCGAGTATCCCGACCTGGCCGCCGAACACATGATCATCGACATCGGCACGGCCAAGATGGCCGTGGACCCCGAGCGCTTCGACGTGGTGGTGGCACCCAACCTCTACGGCGACATCCTTTCGGACGTGGCCGCCGAAGTGGCCGGCTCGATCGGCATCGCCCCCTCGTCCAACATCGGCCGGGACTGCGCCATGTTCGAAGCGGTGCATGGCTCGGCGCCCGACATCGCCGGCCACGACGTCGCCAACCCGTCCGGCCTGCTGCTGTCGGCGGTGATGATGCTGGTGCACCTGGGCCGCACGCAGGCCGCCACGCGGGTCCACAACGCCTGGCTGCGCACCATCGAGGACGGCGTGCTCACCGCCGACATGGCCGGCGCAGGCGGGCGGCCCGCCGTGGGCACGCGCGCCTTCGCCGCTGCCGTCATCGGCCGACTGGGCCAGGCGCCGCGGACCCTGGCCGCCGTGGATTACCCCGCCGCCGTCGCCAGCCACACGCCCGTCGCCCTCCTGCCGAACGTCGCGCGCACGCCGGCAGCCACGGCGCTGGGGGGCGGGGACGTGTTCGTGAACTGGGACCAGGACCCGCGCGACCCCGATGTCCTGGGACGCCGGCTGGAGGCGATGGCCGCACCGGAGTGGCGTCTTTCCCTGGTCACCAACCGGGGCGTCAAGGTGTACCCGCACGGCCACGCGCAGACCCTGTGTACCGACCATTGGCGCTGCCGCTTCCTGGCCGCCGCGCCCGGTGCCGCAAGCCCGCAGGCCATTGCCGCGCTGCTGCTGCGGCTGCATGCGGGCGGACTGGACGCGGTGAAGACCGAGAACCTCTACACCTTCGACGGCACGCCCGGCTACTCGCAGGCGCAGGGCGAGTAGCCGGCGGCGGCGCGGTCAGCCGGTCTTGCTGCAGTTTTCCAGCCAGACCATGCGCTTGATGTCGTCGTAACGGTAGAACGACCCGGTGAAGGTGACGCGGTCGCCCTTGCGCCAGGTCAGCACGTTGGCCAGCTGGTTGGGGCGGAACAGGCAGGCCACCCCGACCCGCGACTCGCGGTCGCCGGGCGCACGCAGCTGCACGTCGTACTGCTCGGGGATCTCGAAGGACACGTTGTAGTCCTCGCCGTCCTCCTGGATGTAGTCCACGTTGCCCTTGAGCGCGTATTTGCGGCCCTTGTGGCGCGCGCCCACCACCAGCGAATTGCCCTTGGCCTCCTGGGCAATCTCGCGCGAGAACACGTACACGTCCTTCACCGTCACGCTGTCGCTGTTGCGCGCCTGGGCGCCCTGCGCGGCAGCCAGCCGGCCAGCCTCGCCGCCCTTCACGCGCGACAGCAGGTCGCACAGGTACGTGCGCATGGTGTCCTGCTTGGCGAACATGCCCTTCTCGGTCTTGATGGTGAACTGCACCGTGGCCGCGTCGCCGCTGGCGCTGACGTTCACCAGCGTCGGGATGGCGCGGGTGGTGCCCTGCGAGCGCTGCTCGACCAGCATTACGCCGCCCGCGGGATCTTCGGTGATCACGTCCATTTCCTCCGACACCATGATGCCGCGCACTTGGCCCAGCGCGTCCGCCACGCTGAGCTGCGGCACGCTCACCTTGCTGGAGAAATCCACCCCGCTGAAGGCGCTGCCGGTCTTGGCGAAGTTGTCTTCGCATTCGCCGGCCTGCACGCTGAGGCTGGCGCCGGCCAGGACGAGGGCGATCAGGGTCTTGTGGGGCATGCAGGGTCTCGCGCGGGGGAGGGAGACCGGAGTGTCGTGGACGCACCGGGCAAGCTCAAGTGCCGGAGCGCACGCAAGGCCCGGCACGACCTCGCGG
>NZ_JAIBFH010000138.1 GCF_019459675.1 Arenimonas sp. | reverse complement strand
TGGCACCACCAAAATTGGTTGTGGTGGCGGGTGGTGCACAAGCCTGGGAAGGGCGGGGGCCGCGCGGGGCCCCAACGGCTGGCGCGACTACTCCGGCGCGTTCACCTACACCGGGGCCACCGGGCAGACCAACCTTGGTTTCCAGGCCATTTCCACCGGCAGCGGCAGCGCGACGGTCGGCAATTTCCTGGACGACATCCAGATCCAGCTGCGCCCATTCGTCGAATTCGTCCAGGCCAGCAACACCAAGGCTGAAAGCACGGCCGCCAACAACGCCAACATCCCGCGCCTGCGCGTTTCCGGCACGGTGCCGGCGGGCGGCATGGTGGTGGCCGTCACCATCACTGGCGGCACGGCCACTCTGGGCGTGGACTACACCACGCCCGGCAACAGTACGGCGCTCACCGTGAACGTACCGGCGGGCAGCTACGACGGGCTCAATGCCGCCAGCCAGTTCCCGCTGCCGGTGACCCTGGTGAGCGACGCGCTGGCCGAGCCCAGCGAAACCATCACCTTCAGCCTTCCCGCGTCCGCCCTGGTGCCGCCTGCCTACCTGCGCGCCAGCACCACCTTGTGCGGCGGATCGGCGATCGTGGCCAATACGCTCACCATCACCGACGACGTGGCGCGGATCACGCTGTCAAAGACCATTGTTTCCCGTCCGGTCGCCGGCACCAGCGGCTTCGTGATCAGCCTGCTGCAGAACAGCGGAACCGTGGCGAGCGCCAGCACGGGCGTCGGCAGCGGCGCCAGCAACACCAGCGCCAGCACCGGCGAGCAGCTGGTGACGGCGGGCACGCTGGTTACGTTGAATGAAGTTCTGCAGGCGGGCAGCACCCAGGCGTTCAACCAGTTCAACGCCACGGTCAGCTGCAGCAATGCCACGGCCGGCTCGCCCACCGTGCTGCCCTCGGGCATCGACGCCAACGGCACCTGGACCTTCACGCCTGCCGCCAACGACCAGGTCAGCTGCACCATCACCAACACCGCGCGGCCGGCCACCGTGGCCGTCGCCAAGACGGTGGCCTCGCGCGCAAACGCGGCTGACCAGTTCCGCGTGTCGGTGGTGCAGGCGCCGGCCACCGTGCTTGGCAGCGCCGTCACCGCCGGCGCGGGCACCAGCGCCAGCAGCGGCGTGCTGACCCTGCCGGACGTGGCCGGCAGCTATTCCATCACCGACGCCATGGAGCCCGGCAGCGTGTCGCTGATCAACCAGTACACGGCCACCATCGCCTGCAGCAACGCCCGGCCAGGCGCGGTCGCCAGCTTCCCGGTGTCAGGCAGCGCGCCCAACTGGGGCATCGCGCCGGCGGCGGGTGACATCGTCTCCTGCACGGTAACCAACACGCGTGCGGCTGCGCGCCTGGTGCTGGCCAAGCAGCTCGCGGGTGCACGCATCAACGCCGCCGACCAGTTCCGGATGGCGATCACGGGGCCTTCGGGCACCGCCGCCACCACGGCAGGTGCCGGCGCTACGGTCACGGGCGGAACGGCCACCGTGGCCGCCGCCACGCCAGGCTCCGCATACACGCTGGTCGAAACCATGGCCGCCGGCAGCGTGTCGCTGCTGGCGAGCTACCAGGGGTCGATCAGCTGCAGCAACGGACGTCCGGGTGCGGTGACGCCGTTGCCCTCAGGCGCCGGGACCAGCTTCGCGCTTACGCCGCTTGCCGGTGACAACATCAGCTGCACGTTGACCAACACGCCGGGTCAGCCAGTGTTGACGGTCAGCAAATCCAACGCCTCCGCCACTTATCGCCCCGGCACCACGTCCACCTACACCATCGTGGTGGGCAACACCGGAACCGGTACGGCCACGGGCGCCGCGGTGCTCGACAACCTCCCTGCCGGCATCACCCTTGCCGCGCCGTGGACCTGCGTGGCCAGCGCCGGATCGGGTTGCCCCGCCAGCGGCGGAACGGCGGGCGCGAGCGTGGTTTCGCTGTCGGTCAACGTTGCCGCGGCGGGCACCGTCACCATCACGGTGCCGGTGCAGCTGAGCGCGAATCCCGCCAACTATTGAGTCGGGTTTGCCGGCTCAACAGCCGCGGGAATGGAACCACACGGTGGCGTGGCCGTCGTCTGAATAGGCTCGGATCCAACCGCGCGCAAGTACTCGGGCGTCGCCCGTCTGGCAAACGTCCGGGCTGACTTCGACCTGGAGCCAGAGAGTGTTCGCGACCTGCGAGATGGCTACCACGGCCATGGAGCCGGCAGCGTCGATCCCTGCTGTGCGGCAGCTTCCGCCTGCGGTGCGGCAGAGCTCACCCGACCAGTGCGGCGTGGCGTAGGCAAGCTTTTCGACCAGCAGTGCGGGGTAGGCTTCGAAGGCGAAGTCCTCGGGCGCAAGCAGCCAAGGCGTGCTGTGGGCCAAGGCAAGGCGAACCCATTCGCCCTGCCGCTCCAGCACCGCCAGCGCGGTGACTTCGTAACCACTCTCGAAGCTGGGGACCGCGGTGCGGGTTTCACCGTCTACGGTCTGGAACCACGGCACGGCCGAGTCGCAGGACTCGTCGCCGGCGTGTCCGTAAACCAGTTCCAAGCTGCCGATGCGCTGGCCGTTGCGGGTGGGCGCATCGAACAGCGCCCAGTCCTGGTTTGCCTGGCCGGGCAGGCAGCCAGCGGGCCGAGGCCGGTCCAACAGCGAAATCAGTCCAGCTAGCCCGCCAGGCAAGCTTGGCGCAGCGGCTGCCGTTCCGGCAATCAACGATGCAATCAGCAGCCACGCAAGGGCGGCCCGGCGCATCGGTCAGACCGCGGCTTCGAAGCGGTTCGCGGCCACGTTCTTGCGCACCTTCAGGGGATCCCAGATGCGGCCGTTCATGGCGATGTAGACGCCCGGCTTGAGCGACTGCACCGCACCCACGGCGGTGCCGATGTTGAACTCGGCGTCCGAGCCGCGGAAACCCGCGGGATTGAGCGCGCCGGTCAGCACGATCACTTTGTCCGACAGGCTGGACAGCACCTTGGCCGTTTCCACCATGGTGTCGGTGCCGTGGGTCACCAGCACGTGCTGGGTGGGCTGCGCGGCGATGGCTGCACGCAGCAGCTCACGGTCGGCCTCGTTGATGTGCAGGCTGTCCTTGCGGATGATGGGGATCACGGTGAAGCGGAAGGCCACGCCCAACGCCTGCAGGATCCGGCCGATCTGGGGGTCGCCGACCTGGTAGTCCGACTTGTCGTCGAAGTAGACCTTGTCGATGGTGCCGCCGGTGGTGACGACCAAGAGCTCGTCCATGGGGGAGTCCTTTCTCGCGATACGATTCGCGCGCTGATTATAGGGCCGTCGGTCCGCGGGGCTTGTTGAACCGGGCCTGCATTCCGTCCCAGCTGGCGGCCACCACCAGCACGGTCGACAGCGCCGCCTCGATCATTCCCAGCCACAGCTCGCCCGGCGATGACCAGGCCACCATCACGCCATGGCTGAAATACAGCAGCGCCGCCAGGGCGCCCCAGTAGCCCGCCCGCCGGTGGCGCATGAGCGCGAGCACCAGCGCCGGCAGGATGGGCAGGGTGAAGAAGATCGCCAGCGCCCAGGGGGCCGCCTCGACCGGCGGCACCAGCCAGGCGTGCCATGCCAGCTGCAGGGCGGCCAGCGCAACGATGGCCGCGGTGGTGATGCGCTGCGCGGCGCTCATGCGCCCAGCTTCCGGGCCACGTCCGCCAGGCGCCGGCCCAGGGCGCGCGCCAGCTGCTTTTCGTCATCGGTAGGCGTGGGGTCGTCCTGGCTGCCGGCGACATGGCTTGCGCCGTAGGGCGTGCCGCCACTGCGCGTGCTGCTTAGCGCGGGTTCGGTGTAGGGCAGGCCCACCAGCACCATGCCGTGGTGGAGCAGGGGCAGCATCATCGTCAGCAGCGTCGATTCCTGGCCGCCGTGCTGGGTTGCGGTGGACGTGAAAACGCAGGCGGGCTTGCCTACCAGCGTTCCGGACGCCCATTCGGCGCCCAGCCCGTCCACGAAGTGCTTCATCGGTGCCGCCATGTTGCCGAACCGGGTCGGGCTGCCCAGGGCGATGCCGGCGCATTCGGCCAGATCGCGCTTTTGCGCGTAGGGCGCCCCCTCATCGGGCACCGGCGGTGCAGCGGCCTCGGTCACGGGTGCCACGGGCGGCACGGTGCGCAGGCGGGCCTGTATGCCCGGCACTTCCTCCACGCCGCGGGCGATATGCCGGGCGAGCTGGGCTACGGAACCGCCGCGGCTGTAGTACAGGATCAGGATTTCACTCATGGGGACGCTCCGGCAATGGCAATAGCCTAGCGGATGCACCGCCGTCCCGGGTCAGCGCCGCGTCAGCGCCGGGCCTGCTTCTCCACCTTTGCCAACACGGGTAGCTGATCCATGCTGGAAAGTGAGCGGAATGCGACCAGCAGCCGCTCCTCGCTTTCGCTCTGGGCGATGTAGTCCATGACGATGGCCGGCGGCTCCTGTCCCTTGCCTCCGATGACGCGGGGTCCCCGCCCGGTGGCCAGCCACTCGAACGACACGCCGGTAGCCAGCGCGATGGCGGCCAGATGGCCTGCCGTCGGCCCTGTGGCCGTGTTGCGTTCCCATTGGGCCACCGCGGTGCGGCCCAGTCCCAGCCGTTCGGCAAGCGCTGCCTGGGACAGCCCGGCATCCTTGCGTGCCTGCTTGATCCTTGAAGCGTGTTGAAACACGGGGCAGGGTCCTCCGTCATTCTCCAGTTCAGTCAACGCACCATGCCCGGTCTGGCGGCCAAAGGTCCGAGGCCTGGGTCACCCTTCAGGGCATCGGCGCGTCGGTTTGCTAACATCGGGCCATGGGCATTGTCTCGCAAGTGCACGATTGGATCGCCCGCATCGACCGTGAGCGGCTCCAGTCGTTTTCCCAGTTCCTGTGGACGCGATTCCTGGACGACCGCTGTTTCGAAACCGCGGGTGCGCTGGCCTACACCACCCTGTTCGCGCTGGTGCCGCTGAGCGTGGTGGTGTTCGGCATCCTGTCGGCCTTCCCGATGTTCGATGACTGGAGCGCGCAGCTCACGGGCTTCATATTCTCCAACTTCGTGCCCACGTCGGCCCGCGTCGTCGAAGAGTACCTTCGGGGGTTCGCCGACACCGCCGGCAAGCTCACCTTCACCGGCATCGGCGCGCTGCTGATATCGCTGCTGCTGACGATGTGGAGCATTGAGTCCACGTTCAACCGGGTCTGGCGGGTGCCGACGCCGCGGCCGCGGCTGCTGCGCTTCCTCGTGTACTGGACGTTGCTGACACTGGGCAGCCTGCTGGCGGTTGCGAGCCTGGCGGTGACGTCCTACCTGTTTTCGCTGCCGGTGCTGTCGGGCGTGGAGCAGTTGGGCTGGAGCCAGCGACTGCTCGGCTACTTGCCCAACCTGGTCGAGCTGACGGTGTTCTCGGTGGCTTACTGGCTCATCCCTCATCGCAGCATCCCGTTCCGCTTCGCGCTGGCCGGTGGGCTGTTCGCCACGGTGCTGTTCGAGTTGGCCAAGCGCGGCTTCGCGGCCTACCTGCTCAGCGTGCCCACCTACGACCAGCTTTATGGCGCACTGGCCGTAGCGCCCATCTTCATGATCTGGGTTTACCTGAGCTGGGTGGTGGTGCTGCTGGGCGCTTCCTTCTCGGCATCACTGTCGTCGTTCCGTTACCAGCCCCGCGCGCTGCAGCTGCCGACCGGCATGGAGCTTTACGGCTACCTGCGCCTGCTTGGCCGCATGGACGAGGCGCGCCGCGACGGCCTGGGATTGCACATGTACCAGATGAAGGAGCGCGAGCCGATGCTTACCGACGATCTGCTGCAGCGCATGCTGTCGGGCCTGGACTCGCTGAATATCGTCCAGCGCGCCGAAGACGGCGCCTGGCTGCTCGGTCGCGACTTGGCCACCGTTACGCTGGGTGAACTGTATGAGGGGCTGGGGCTGCGTATCCCCGGGCCTTCGGCCGGTTTGCCGGGCTACGACGACGCGATGGGCCGGCGAGCCACCCGCGCGCTCGACCACCTGCGCCAGCCGCTGCAGGCGCCGCTGGCGCGCAGCGTTGGCAGTTTCTTGACGCCCGAACAGGACAATGCCGGTAAATGAAGACCTTTCCCTACCTCCTTCCCTTCGTGCTCGCGCTCGGCGCATGCCAGGCCACGGATGCACCGGCCCCCGCTGCCGATACCGCGACCGTTCAGGCCGACCCGGCGGCGCCCGCTGCTGCGGTGCCCGCCGCGGACGCTCCCGACGCCGCACCGCGCAGTCCCGGCGCGGACGCGCCCACCCACCCCACGCTGGTGGTGGACACGCTCGACCACGGCCCCTTCGACCTGGCGTCCAAGCGCGGCAGCTGGGTGGTGGTGAACTTCTGGGCCACGTGGTGCAAACCCTGCCTCAAGGAAATCCCGGACTTCAGCGCTTTCGACGCTGCCCGCGACGACGTCACCGTCATCGGGCTGGCCTACGAGGAAATCGAACCCGAGGCGATGCGCGAGTTCCTCGGGAAGCATCCGGCCGGCTACCCGATCGCGCTTCTGGACGTGTACAACCCGCCCGCTGACTTCGCCACGCCGCGCGGACTGCCGATGACCTACCTGATTGCGCCCGACGGCACGGTGGCCGACCGCTTCCTCGGTCCGGTGACGTCACAGGATCTGGCCGCCGCCATCGCCAAGGCTGAAGCTACTCCCGGCTGAGCGGTGCGGCTCAGTATTTTTCCTTGATGGGCTTCACCGGCCCGGTGTACCGCTCCTTGCCGGGTTTGCCCGAAAGCGCCGGCAGTTCGATCAGGGGTTCGGGCACGTTTTGTTCGGGCAGGTGGTCCAGCAGGTGCCTGATCAAGTTCAGCCGACCTGTCTTCTGGTCGTTGAAGTTCACCACGTACCAGGGCGCGTGGCGCTTGTGGGTGGCTTTGAACATGGCATCGCGGGCCAGTCCGTATTCGACGTATTTCTCACGCGCCTTGACGTCGATGGGCGAAAGTTTCCAGCGCTTGAGTGGGTCTACCTGGCGTTCGGCGAATCGCTGTTCCTGGAATTCCTGGTCCACCGCCAGCCAGTACTTGAACAGCAGCACGCCGTCATCCAGCAGCTGGCGTTCGAACACCGGCGCCTGCTTCAGGAACGCCTGCACCTGGTCGGGGGTGGCGAAGCCCATTACCTTCTCGACGCCGGCGCGGTTGTACCAGCTGCGGTCGAACAGTGAAATTTCGCCAGCGCCAGGCAGATGCGGCACGTAGCGCTGGAAATACCACTGGCCCAGTTCGCGTTCGCTGGGCTTGGACAGGGCCACCACGTGGCACTGGCGGGGGTTGAGGCAGTCGGCGATGGCGTGGATGGCGCCGCCCTTGCCGGCGGTATCGCGCCCCTCGAAAAGCACCACCAGCCGCTTGCCGGTGTGGTGCAACCAGCGCGCCATCGCGTTCAGCTCTACCTGCAGCGCCTCGAGTTCAGCCTGGTATTCCTTGCGCTTGAGTTTGCTCATGGCGGGGTTCCTTGTCGGGTGTCAGGACTCGCGCAGCCGCGGCCGCAGGTTGGCGAGGTTGCAGGGCTGGGTGCGGGCGTCCAACTGGGCCTGGATCAGCTTTTCCCAGCCGGTGCGGCAGGCCGAAGTGGAGCCGGGCAGGGCGAACAGGAACGTCGCGTTGGCCAGGCCCGCGAAGGCGCGCGATTGCAGCGTGCTGGTGCCGATCTCGTCAAAGCTCAGCACGCGGAACATTTCACCAAAGCCAGGCATCGGCTTGTCCAGCAGCGGACCCAGCGCCTCGGGCGTGGAATCACGACCAGTGAAGCCGGTGCCGCCGGTGACCAGGATGCCGTGCACGGCGTCGTCGGCAATCCAGCGCGACACCAGCGCGCGCAGGGCGTACTTGTCGTCGCGCACGATGGCGCGCTCGTGCAGGTGGTGGCCGGCCTGGGCCAGCGCGGCCACCAGGTAGTCGCCCGAGGTGTCGTTGCCGGCTGTGCGGGTGTCGGACACGGTCAGCACGCAAAGGGACAGCGGAATGAACTGGTTCGCGGCGCTCACGCGGCCTCCGTCAGCAGTTTGAGTTCGTCGGCCTGGTGTTCGCGGGTGAGGCGGTCGACCAGTTCGTCCATGTCGCCGTCCAGCACCTGGGGCAGCGAGTAAAGCGTCAGCCCGTCCACGCGGTGGTCGGTGATGCGGCCCTGGGCGAAGCTGTAGGTGCGGATGCGCTGGCTGCGGTCGCCGCTGCCCACCTGCAGCCGGCGCTCCTGCGCCTGCGCGGCGTTCTGCTTGCTGCGCTCGGCGTCCAGCAGCTTGGCCTTGAGCAGGGACAGCGCCCGCGCGCGGTTCTTGTGCTGGCTGCGTTCGTCCTGGCACTCCACCACCAGGCCCGAGGGCAGGTGGGTGATGCGGATGGCCGAGTCGGTCTTGTTCACGTGCTGGCCGCCGGCGCCCGAGGCGCGGAAGGTGTCCACCTTCAGGTCGGCGTCGCGCACCTCGATCTCGTCCACTTCGTCCAGCTCGGGCAGGATGGCCACCGTCGCGGCCGAAGTGTGGATGCGGCCCTGCGATTCGGTGGCCGGCACGCGCTGCACGCGGTGCGTGCCCGATTCGAACTTGAGCCTGGAATACGCGCCGCGGCCTTCGATGCGCGCCACGATCTCCTTGTAGCCGCCGTGCTCGCCTTCGCTGGCGGACACCACTTCCACGCTCCAGCGCTGGCGCTCGGCGTAGCGGGCATACATGCGGAACAGGTCGCCGGCGAACAGGGCGGCTTCATCGCCACCGGTGCCGGCGCGCACCTCCAGGAACAGGTTGGCTTCGTCGCGCGGGTCCTTGGGCACCAGCAGCAGGGCCAGCTGCTGGTCCAGCAGGGCCAGGCGCTGCTGGGCGCCGGGGATTTCTTCCTCGGCCAGCTCGCGCAGCTCGGCGTCGGCGCGCATCGCCTCGGCGGCCTGCAGGTCGCGCTGGGCCTGGGCGTAGGCGGACAGCCCGGCCACGACCGGTTCAAGCTGCGCGTATTCCTTGGAAAGTGCGCGGAAACGCGCGTTGTCGGCCAACACGCCGGGGTCGGCCAGCATGCGGGCCACTTCCTCGTGGCGCTCGGCCAGGTGTTCGAGCTTACGGCGAAGGCTTGGCGTCATTGGGTTTTTCGTAGAGGCGTTCGGCGGCGCGCAGGAGGTCCAGGTCGCCGTCAAGCGCGGCCTGGCGCAGGGCCAGGCTGGGCCCGTGCAGAAGTTTGTTGGTGAGCTGGTGGGCCAGCAGCGCCACGACTTCGTCGGCGCTTCTGCCCGAAGCGAGCTGTTCGCGCGCTCGTGCCAATGCCTCTTCGCGCGCCGCCTCACCCTGGTTGCGCAGCGACTTGAGCGCGTCCTGGCGGCCCTGCGCGCGCCACCACGTCATGAAGTGTTCCACCTGCAGGTCGATGATGGCGAGCGCCTGTTCGGCGGCTTCGCGACGCGACGCGCGGTTTTCCTCGATGACCTGCTCGAGGTCGTCGACGGTGTACAGATAGACGTTGGGCAGGTCGGCCACCGAGGCTTCGATGTCGCGCGGCACCGCCAGGTCGAGCAGGAACATCGGGCGGTTCCGGCGCGCCTTCAGCGCCGCCTGCACGGCGCTGCGCCGGAGCACCGGCTCGCGGCTGGCGGTGGCGGTGATGACGATGTCGGCTTCAGGCAGGTGCCGCTCCATTTCCGAAAGGGGCAGGGCGTAGCCACCGTGGCGGCTGGCCAGCGCCTGGGCGTGGTCGAGCGTGCGGTTGGCCACCAGCAGGCGCTTGACCTTGGCGTCCACCAGGTGGCGCGCGGCCAGTTCGATGGTGTCGCCGGCGCCCACCAGCAGCACCGTGGCGCGGTCGAGTTCGCTGAACACCTGGCGCGCCAGGCGCACCGCGGCGTAGGCCACCGACACCGGGTGCGCACCAATGCGCGTATCGGTGCGCACGCGCTTGGCGACCGAGAAGCTCTGCTGGAACAACCGGTCCAGCGGCGTGCGCAGGTGGTGCTGGCTGCGCGCGACCTGCCAGGCCTCTTTCACCTGGCCGAGGATCTGGGGTTCGCCCAGCACCAGCGAATCCAGGCCGGTGGCGACGCGGAAAAGGTGGCGCACGGCGTTCTCGTCGCGGTGCTCGTAGAGGTAATCCGACAGCATGTCGGGGTCCAGGCCGTGATGACGCGCCAGCCATTGGCTTGCGACGTGTTCCTGGCCCGGGGCCACCTGAACGTAGATCTCGGTGCGGTTGCAGGTGGACAGCAGAGCCGCCTCCTCCACGCCCGGAACCGCCGACAGCCCCAGCAGCGCCGCGGGCAGCTGCCCACCGTCCATCGCCACCCGTTCGCGCAGGGCGAGCGGGGCGGTCTGGTGGTTCAAGCCGATGGCAAGCAGGGGCATCGTTGGGCCAGCGTTGGCGCGCGGTGCGCTAAGCTTTCGCGGGCTGGGCTCTCGGTGGGAATCCAGCCCACATTCTAGCCCCTGGCCGTACAAACCCAATGAATTGGCATCATCGCCTGATCCTGCCCGTGCTGCTGCTGGCCCCGCTTGGGTCGGTCGCGGCCGTGCCGCCCCCGATCGGTGACGTCATGGCCGGCGAATTCGCGCTGCAGCAGGGCGACGTGAAGGCCGCGGCGCGCTATTACCTGTTGGCCGCCCGGACTTCGACCGACCCCGGGATTGCCGGCCGTGCCACCCGCATCGCGCTGCTGGGCGACCAGCCCGGGCTCGCCGGACGCGCGCTGGAGCGCTGGCGGGCGCTGGCCCCCGATGAGCCTGCCATGCGCGCTTCGGCAATCCGGCTGGCGCTGGGGCAGGGTGAACACGAAACGGCGATGGACGACGCCAAGGCGCTGTTGGCGCTGCCGGATGCGGCAGGGTTCCCGGTGCTGCTGGTGGCCCTGGCCGAGGCCACCGGTGACGACGCGGTAATCGCCCGCAGCGTGCTGCGAGAGCTGTTCGCGCAGTCCCTGCTGCCGCATGAGCTGGGCGCATGGCTGCGCGCGGCGGGGTTGGCGAAAAGGCTGGACGATGCGGCGTTTTCCGACCGCATCGTCGCGGCGGGGCTGGCGGCCTTTCCGGACGACCCCCGGGTGCGGCTGCTGCTGGCGTCGCGCCAGCGCGAGGCCGGCGACTTGGCGGGCGCACGCGCGGCGCTGGTGGCGCTGCGCGATTCGGGCGACATCAGTCCGGACCTGCGCCGGAGCGCGGCCGGTGAACTGGCCCTGGTCGGAGAACCGCGGATGGCCGCGAAACTGCTGGCCGAAGGCCCGCAGGACGACGCCAGCTTCGGCCAGCGTGCGTCGTGGCTGCTGGGCACGCAGGACCGCGCCGCCATGCGGGCGCTTTACGACGAGATCCGAAGCGATTCCGCCGCGCCTGGTTCGTCCCGGCGCCTTCTGTTGGGTCACGTCGCCGAAGCGCTGTCGCTTTGGGACGAGGCGGGGCACTGGTATGCCGGCGTCACCACCGGCGAGGGTCGCGACCTGGCCATGCTGCGCAGCGCGCGCGTCCAGGCGCTGCAGGGTCGGCTGGAGCCTGCGCTGGAAACCCTGCATGAGCTCCAGGCCGACACCTCGGCCGACGGCGAGCGCGTCCGCGATGCGTACCTGATCGAGGCCGAACTGCTGGGCGGCGGCGGGCGCAGCGATGACGCGCTGGCGGCGATCGAGCGCGGCCTGGCCATCTTCGAAGCCGATCCGGTGCTGCTGTACGCACGGGCGATGGCCCATGAGCGCGCCGATCGGGTGGACGCGGCCCTGGCCGACCTGCGCCGCATCATCGACGACAACCCGGCCGACGCCCACGCACTCAACGCCTACGGCTACACGCTGGCCGATCGCCGTCGCGAATACGCCACCGCGCTGCCCTTCGTCCGGCGGGCCCACGCGCTTGAGCCCCAGTCGGCCCCCATCCTGGACAGCCTGGGCTGGATCGAACTGCGCCTGGGCCGCAAAGAAGCCGCACTGGCCCTCTTGCGCAAGGCCTGGAGCCTGCAAAAGGACGCCGAGATCGCCGCGCACCTGGGCGAGGCGCTCTGGCTGGCCGGTCTTGAAGACGACGCCCGCGCGGTCTGGCGCGAAGGGCAGGGCATCGACCCCCGGAATCGCGCGCTGCTGAACGCCTTGGAGAATTTCACCCCATGAAACGATGGATAGCGGCTGGCCTGCTGGCCCTGCTGGCCCTGCTGGCCTCGGCCTGTACCACCACTGCGCCCCGCCAGGGCAGCGAC
Organism: Arenimonas sp.; assembly: GCF_019459675.1. Taxonomy (GTDB): domain Bacteria; phylum Pseudomonadota; class Gammaproteobacteria; order Xanthomonadales; family Xanthomonadaceae; genus Arenimonas. The sequence goes on along the minus strand of NZ_JAIBFH010000138.1, from coordinate 295 downwards.
GCGGGCCTTCTGGCGGCGCAGGCCGCACGCGAGGCCGTGCTGGCCGGGCAGCCGGACTGGACCCTGGCCGGCCGGCTGTCGGTGAGCGCCGACGGGGAGGGCGGCAACGGCCGCATCGAATGGCAGCAGCGCGGCGACGATTTCGAAATCCGTCTTTCGGCACCGGTGACCCGCAAGAGTTGGCGTTTGCTCAGCGTGGATGGCCGGGCAACGCTGGAGGGCCTGGAGGGCGGCACGCGGGTCGGCGCCGACCCCGCCGCACTGCAGATACAGGCCCCCCGCAGGCGCAAACCCC
>NZ_JAIBFH010000350.1 GCF_019459675.1 Arenimonas sp. | reverse complement strand
TGGTGACGGCGGCAGCGGTGCTGGTGCGCCAGTTGGCCCATGCGCAGGTACTGCCGGCGACGTTGATCAGCCTGTACGGCTGGCAGCTCGCGCTGGCCGTCACCATCGCGCTGTTCCTGATGTTGCCGTGGGTGCGCGCGCGCATGCAGCGCTGGTCGCAGCGCCGCCGCGCCCACGTGCCGGAGCCCAGCGCCGAGGAAAAGATCGCGGTGGCGCGCGAGCGACTCGTCCAAAGCCTGCAGGCCGGCTTGGCCAACGCTGCGGACGGCGATCTGAAATGGATCGCCTTCCGGCGTCTGCTTGATGGCCTCAAGCCGGTCCTGGCGCAGACGTCGGCCGCGGTGGTGGCGATGCACTACGACGGCGAGGATCTGCTGCAGGTGGAGCCCCTGGAGGCCGAGGGCCGCTACCGGGAGCTGCTGGCCCAGCGCGCCACGCTGCTCAAGAACCTCAGCCGCCTGCGCGCGCCCCAGCAGGTGGGCATTGATTTCGACGGCCCCGAGGGTCCGCTGGACCAGGTGCAGTTGGCGGTCATCCCGCTGCCCATCCCCAAGCCCGGCTGGGGCGCGCTGCTGGTGGAGCGCCGCGCGGATGTCACCTACACCGACGCCGAGCTGGCCCTGTGCGCCGAGTTTGCGGCAGTGGCGATCATGGCCGGCGGCGAGGCGGCCGGCACGGTCAGCGCGCGCCGCAGCGCCGACGCCGACCCGGCCACCGGTTTGCTGCGCACCGAGCCGCTGCTGCGCAACCTCGCCAAGCTCATGGACACGGCGCGGCAAACGCAGCAGCCGTTGAGCCTGCTCTACTTCACGGTCGACCAGCTGCCGAAGCTACTCGAGACAGGCGGTGAGGCCAGTGCCAATGCCGGCCTCAGGCCGGTAGCCGACCTGCTGCGTGACGAAGTGGACTACGGCGACATCCTGGGCCGATCCGGCCCCGAAGGTTTCCTGCTGGTGGCGCCCGGCAAGGCCCTGCTAAAGGCCCGCGACTACGCCGAGAAATTGCGCGCTGCGGTGTCGCGGCTGGTGGTGGACCCGCGCGTTTCGGTAGGCCTGACGGTCAGCGTTGGCATCGCCCAGGCCGGCCCGGACGAACGCGATGCCGCGGCCCTGGTGGAACGCACTGCGCGCATCGCCCAAATCGCATCCAAGAACGGCGGCAACCAGATCTTCAGCTGAACCTTCCCACCGCACGCCAAGGACGCACGAGATGGCAACCACCCTGGTCATCGGCAACAAGAATTATTCGTCGTGGTCGCTGCGTCCCTGGCTGCTGCTGCGCCACTACGGCGTGGCCTTCGACGAAGTGCGCCTGCTGCTGGACACGCCCGGGTTTGCCGCGCAGGTTGCGCGCTGGTCGCCCAGCCGCCGCGTGCCGGCGCTGCACGACGGCGATCTGGTGGTCTGGGACTCGCTGGCGATCTGCGAGTACGCCAACGAGCGCTGGCTGGGCGGCAATGGCTGGCCCGCCGACCTCGCGCAGCGCGCCGTGGCGCGCAGCGCCGCGGCCGAGATGCATTCGGGCTTCAGCGCGCTGCGCAGCCAGATGCCGATGAACCTGCGGCGCCAGCCGCGCCTGCCGCACTGGGACGCCCACGCCGGCGCCGATGTTGCGCGCGTCCAGCAGCTCTGGAACGACCTTCGTGATCGCCACGATGGCCCGTATCTGTGCGGCGATCAGTTTGGCATCGTGGATGCGATGTTCGCGCCGGTTTGCGCCCGGCTGCGCAGCTACGGCGTGCCGCTGGACGCGACCGGCACGGCCTATGTGCGCGCCATCTTCGCGCTGCCGGCGATGCAAGAATGGGAAGCGGCGGCGCTGGCGGAAACCGAACGGGTGGCTTCCGACGAAGCCTGATTCGCCCGCCGGGCAGGCTGGTTCAGCGGCTCAGAACGACGACAGCGCGCACACGTAGATCAGTTCGCAGGCGCCCGCGCCCGAATCGTCGCGCGTGGTCGAGCTTCGCCACACGTAGTTGTCCTGTCGAGCCTCCACCAGCCAGCCCTGCAGGCGCACGGTCTGGTCGGGCTTCACGCGCGCCAGGGCCGCGGCCACCTGTTCGTTGGCCGGGATCAGGTGCATGTTCGCGCTCGAGCGGATGATTTCGTCCAAGGGCAGCGGCGGCCCTTCGGATCCCCAGCGGTAGTGATACCAGCGGCCGGACTGGGAAATGTCGAGGCGACGGTAAACCTCGGGCTTGGCCATGGCATTCCAGCCGAGCGCCAGGTCGGTGGGGACCAGCGACGCACCCCGGTCGAAGCGGTAGTCCTCGCGGCCCAGTACGCGCGCCTCGATGCTGAAACCCGCCAGGGGCTCGATCTCGAACTCACCGAAGCGGAATGCGCCCATCTGGCGGGGCACCGCCGTCTGCC
>NZ_JAIBFH010000347.1 GCF_019459675.1 Arenimonas sp. | reverse complement strand
CCTGGCGGCTTCGGGCCGGTGCTGGCCCTGCGGCCGGTTCACCGCCTGGCGCGGGGGGCGGGGGTGGCGGCGCGCGCGCAGCGCGTCGATTCGCGCTTCGCTCGCCACCGCCTGTTCCTGCGCCAACTGCAGTGCGCTGATGTTGCCGGCCGCATGGAAGCGACCGGCCAGTTCGGCCGACGCCTCCGAGCCCTCGGCCACCGCCACGCGCATCGCCGCGACCTGGCGCGCGGCCACGTATTCGTACCAGGCCGACTCGACATCAGCCACCACGCCCAGCACCGCGCCGGTCACTTCAAGCGTGGCGCGTTCGTACTCCAGCTTCGCCAGGCGCGTGCGCACGGGCAGCATCAGCAGGTCCACCAGCGGCAGCGAAAGACCCACGGTGCGATTGCTGCCGCCCCCGTCAATCGACATGCGCGACAGCGACAGCCGCGGATTTGATATTTCCACCGCCTCCAGCACCTCGGCCCGGGCCAGGCCCTGGTGTGCGAATTCCTCCTGCAGGCGCGGGCTGCGCAGCATGGCCACGCGCAGCGCGGCGTCCAGGGTCATGGGCTGGTCCAGCCAGCGCTTGATCGACTCGCGTTCGGCGCGGGGTGAACCCACGGCAGCCCAGTCCACGGCAGGCCCGCCGCGGGCGGCCAGAAGGGGCGCGAGGTCGTCGGCGCGCGGCTGTGGGGCAAGGCCGGCACAGCCGCCAAGGGCGGACGCCAGGGCCAGCGCCAAGGCGGCGCGGGCGAGGGCAACTTTCATGGTCCATCTCCGATCGGTCGATCCCGGCAGCGCCGGGGACCCGGCGGGGCCGGGGCGGTCGCGGGGTGGCGGACGCGAAGTCCGCCGCTGGCGATCAGGGGATGGGAGGTCGAATCTCGGGGGCGCCGCCAGCGGCGGAGAATACCGGTGCCGGCGCTTGTTCCGACTGGCCACGCAGCACCATGTGGGGCATCGGCGGCGCCGCCAGGAACCCGACCGGGACGTGCTGCAGGCAATCGCAGCTGCAGGCGCCGTCCTGGCAGCAGTCGGCATCCTCGGGCGGGTCGCCGGCGTCGTCGGCCATGCCGTGGCAGGGCGCATCCATGGCCGCCACGGACAGGTCCGCATCGGCGGCCGCCACCGGGACGGGCGCCAGTCCGCCGGCCATCAGGACCAGCGCGAGCAGAAGGTGGACGACAGTGCGCGTGAGCGACATGGCCTGATTCTACAACGGCCGGTTATGCCGAATCGAAAGCTGGCGCTGGCGTCGCTGGGTTCAATGGACAGGGACGGGGACTTGGCGGGCGCCTGCAGGGTTTGGGTGCAGGGTGAGGGTTCCCACCATGGCAAGGGCAATGTCATCAACGGCCTAAGCCTGTCGCCTAGCTAAAACGACCAAAAATCATGCGGTTGCCTGTTTGAGGGCTGTGCGAAAGGTTCGGTTGCGACGCGATAAGAGCCTCAACTAGCAATTAGCGCCAAAGTTAGACCTTCCTAAACAATGCCTGAATGAGTAGGCCGAGGTGGCCGAGATGCGCTCGGTCAGGCGAAGAGCGTACTCCTTCGAACCACGAATTTCTTCACCCACCGGCGCAGGTGATATCAAACTCTTATCACTTGCGCCGAATCTTCTTGACTCCTCTCAAACGCGTTGCAATTAATCGCACCAAGTTAAGTGCGCATGCGACCAACGTCGGTGCGCGAGGAGCCTCTCCCGTGCACTCCCTTGCGCCCGGAACCATTTGCGTAGCAAGAGGCCAGGTCGTCGAAATCGATGGCCCGGAAAACCTTGTCTCGGTTCGCGTACGAAATGTGGCGACTGGAGAAACCTCCGTCGAGCGAATCTCTGATATTTCGAGCATCCCGAAACCATCATCGAAGACGAATGCCGACTTAGTGCCCGAGAAGGAGTGGACGCGATGCGTCGCGCTAGCAAAAGATCTTTCGCGGCTATTGGACCAACCGCGACTCTCGAAAGAAGAAATGACGAAACTTTCCGAAAAACACGGGATAAGTATTCGCAGCATCCAGCGCTCCCGGGCATGCTTTAACCAGGACCCGCGCGTCAGCAGCCTCGTGAGAGACACCGGCGGGCGTCCAGAAGGGTTCGTGCAGATCTCTGAGCGCGCTGACAAGATCATCAAGCACTGCATCAGGAAGTACTACCTGAACCGGCAGAAGGCAAGCAAGCAGCACATCGTTGAACGGGCGCAATCTTTAGGCAGACGTCTAGGTCTCGGCAATATTTCCAGGGACGCTGTTCTGCTTCGAGTCCGACGAGAAGAGGGGTATGAAGCCGACCGCAAGAGACTCGGTGGCAAGGCGGCGAGACAGAAGTGGAAGCCCCGAACCGGGAGCCACAACGCGCAACTCCCGCTCGACATGGTCCAGATTGACCACACGCCGGCAGACATACTGGTGGTTTCCGACGACCGCTCGCAAGTCTTGGGGCGCCCATGGGTAACATTGGCCATCGATGTTGCCTCGCGAAGCGTGGTGGGTTTCGAACTGTCAATGAGCGATCCGTCGTCTGTTTCCGTTTCACTTTGCATCGCCCACTCCGTACTGCCTAAGGATGGTGAGTCCTCCGCTACAGGCTTGTGGCCGATGTGTGGGATACCGGAAGTGATTCATGTTGACAACGGCAAAGACTTCAGAGCTATCGCCCTGAAGCGCGGGTGCGAACAGTTCAACATTGAACTGCGCTGGCGCCCCGTCAAAACCCCTCACTACGGCGCGCACATCGAGCGACTAAATGGCACGCTGATGAAGATGCTTCATTTGTTGCCCGGGACGGTCTTTAGCAACACAAAGGAGCGCGGCGACTATCCCAGCGAGAAGAAAGCAGCGTTAACGCTCAACGAGCTTAGGGAGTGGATTACCTACAAGATTTGCTACCACTACCACACCAAAACGCACAAAGGCATTGGCTGTCCTCCGCTTATCGCATGGGAACGCGGCATCGCAGAGAAATACGGCCCTTCCGGGTTCCCTCCGCTGCCGGCGGACAGGGATGATTTTCAGGTTCACTTCCTGCCATTTGCAATCAGACCGATCAGCCGAACAGGAATTCACCTGAACGCAAGCGTCTACTGGAATGACGACCTGGCCGAACTGGTCAATCGCGGGAGTCGTATCGTTCATTACAACCCACGCGAGCCGCGTCTCGCTTGGTTGCGCCTCGACGACGGGCAACTTGTCCGGTGTTCGGCAGTCTCGGGACGCGCAGCGACAACCACTCCTGCGCCACCGAGGCTGTCGGCAGATGAGATTAAGCGGTTGAATGAAATGATAGACAAGGGATTTGAGGCGTCAGACAAGATCGTTGATAAGGCTGTCAGAGAAACGCGGGCGGCGCGAAATGGCAACAAGGGCGCGGAAGTCGCACACGACCAACATAAACCAGAGGAAAGTCAATGCTCTTCCTCACAGGCTGATTGCAGCCCGAGCAGGGCACTTCCTTATGAGGAATGGACATAGCGAATGTACGAGCATCTTGATGCCTCTGCATCCGTGGCAATGGATCTTTCGGACGACGAGCGTGCGGAGAGAATGCTGATTGACAGGTTCATCTTGCATGAAAGACTTAACCCTATCTTCAAGCACGTAGAGTTTCTCCGGTTCTCGCCGAGGAAGATACGCGCCAGCGGGCTGGTGGTATATGGGCCGCCAGGATCAGGGAAAAGCATGCTTGCAGCGGCCATCAGGCGGCGATACCCGCAACTGCCCGCTACCGAAGGACTGCCCGCCACTTCCCCCATTCTCTATATAGGCATGACCGGGGCGAAGGAGGCCAAGCAAATCTACGAGCGAATCTTAGAGAGTCTTGGCATACCAGACCTTTATGTTGGGAGCCGTCGTGAGCGAATGACGCTGAAGGTGTGTAGACAGGCTCAGGTGAAGCTCTTAATGCTGGACGAGATACAGGATGTGCTGTCGTCCACCGATCGTCAGATGAAAAACGCACTTGAAACCATCCGTTTGCTCATGAATGAACTGAGCCTTCCGGTAATCGCGCTTGGAACGGGCATGGCTCAGCAGGCGATGAGCCAAGACCCCCACTTGAATGCCAGGTTTGCTTACCGCGAATTACCTACTTGGTCTCAGGGCGTCTACCTTGACAGGTTCCTCGGAACTCTTGAGAGACTGCTACCACTGAAGTCGCCATCAAACCTTGCTGCACCAGAAACCACCCGGCTTCTTGTCGAAATGAGTGTCGGAATCCTCGACGACATCGTCAAACTAGTGACACACGCGGGTGCATATGCAATCGAGACAGGTGCCGAAAGAATTACGCACGATTGTATAAAAATGGCGAGCCTGGGACCTCCTAACGCTTCGGTCAGACGCGCGATACGGGCGGCTGCAGAAGCCGCGGAAAGATCTGCCAAAGACAAGCCGCAAGTGCCATGACTGTAAGACTTTGGATCCCACTTCCTTCCCCGGATGAGTCGATTGCATCTATCCTTTGGCGTGCAGCGTGCTTTCTGGAGATTGATCCGAATGTACTGTGGGGGCACATCGTAAGCGATGTACCAGGTGACCCGGGGACCATGGACGCCCCCTCGTCAAATGCGCTACGTCGCATAGCAAACGGCATTGGTATGACGCCTTCCAGGCTAGCCGCCCATCGCATTCCGGTTGGCGAAACGCTACTCGAGCCGAACGCAAGGACTGCCGCATGTCCACTCTGCTGGCAGGAGGATGACGTCAACGGTCGGCCGCGAACCTACCGGCGCGCCTGGGCCTACGCGTGCCGAACATTCTGTAGGCAACATCGTGTCCCACTGGTCGCACCCCGGAGACCAGGGCATCTGGACCTCAGCGCCAATACTCACGACTATGCGCGGCTGAGTGGGGCGGAGCACGAAACAATTGTCCAGATGATTGACTTCGAAGACCGGATCGCCGCGGTACTTGATGGTGCCGAGCAGTGGCCAATCGAGTGGGCCGGAAGCGCATCGGGATTTAAGGTTGCGCTTGCGCAGCTCGTTTCTGAGAATGCAGCGACCGGTGGGCGCCCTTTGGTCTGCAATATCTACGTGTCTCGCGCCTTGGAGCCTTACATTCATGGCCCAAAGCACTACGGATCCTTGAGAAACTCAGAGCGTTGGCTCGCATTTCTTCGCGAGCGGAACCCCGCAGTGCGCCGAGCAGCTCTCTGGCTAGCGACAGTCTATGTCTCGCCAGAGCGCGCGACGGACCATGCTTCAGGACTTCCTGCACGCCTACTGCAAAAGATTTTTTCTGCTGATCAGATTCTCGACTAGACGCTGCACCGAATGTCGGCCGAGCACTGCCCCTCTCGGAACACCGTCGAATGTGCCGCGCCATATAGCCCAAATCGCGGTGCTTTCGATACTACGCACCTAGAGCGAGCGGGTAAGCGCCTGTTCCGATGGCGCCTCTGTCCAGTAGCGACGCCCCAGCCTAGCTGCATGTGTTGCAAAGACCTCGGCAATGAGACTGTGGGGGGTATCGGTTCGTGGCAAGAAGCCATCAAATGACCCTTGATGGGCGTAGCTCAGCCTGCTCGGGCTAGCCAAGGTAGCGGCAATCGCATCGCGGGTTTGCTTGAGATCAAAGCGCGATCTCAGGCACTCCATTGCCCCCTGACGCACACCGGACCAGATCAGGTACTTCCACCGTGCAAGCGACAGGGTGTCTAGATAGTTTGGGGGCAGCCAACGAAGGTCGCATGCCCAGGCGGGATCAAACCCATGCTTCGTTAGCTGAAACTGCAGGTAATCTGTGCACTCGGACTGGATTAGCTCGCGCCAGAATCCGACGCGCTCCTCGACAAGCGTTCCTTCACGTGCATAGGTTCGGAGCAGATCCTCGAGGTGCGCATCGAGCCCATCCAGAATTACCTCCGGCCAAGCATAGTCCCACGCCAACTGCTCGATTGGCGTCACGAATCCACGAGGCGGCAACTCCCACCGAGTGGCGGGCCAGGGCACCGCAATGATCCCTAGTGCCGTCAGTCGGTCCAAGAGCGCGATCGCCATGGCCTCTGTTGGCGCTATCGGTCGCCGAAGTTCGCGACTAGCCAGAAGTGCCCATAAACCGCATAGGGCACCAACATCTAGATCTTCCAGACGGTGGACGGGGGAGGGAGGCATGGGTGCTAAGGAAGGTCTGAACAACTCCCCCCGTTGCGGGCGACAATAGCGCGACCTGAATTGGATGACGATCGATGCAACTGACGTTCGGTGATGCCGAAGGCC
>NZ_JAIBFH010000342.1 GCF_019459675.1 Arenimonas sp. | reverse complement strand
ATTTGTGGTGGCTCTGCCGTGTGCCGCCTTGGGCTGGGTGACCGCGGGGCTGGCGGCACTGGGCATGGCCGCCTCGTCGGTGGTGGTCACCGCCAATGCCCTGCGCCTGGGCCGCATCCAAGGACATGACGCATGAACATCCTGTTGGCCCTGATCCCGGTGTCGCTGGGCCTGCTGGTACTGGCCATCCTGGCCTTCCTGTGGGCGGTGAGGCGCGGCCAGTTCGACGACCTCGACACCCCTTCGCTCGACATCCTGGGCGACGATGAGCGCCCGGCGCCGGCGCCGGAAAAGCGCGACGGCGACTGATGCCGATCGACCTGCTGACGCTGGGCGCGGCCCTGCTGACGGGCCTGCTGGGCGGCCTGCACTGCGCCGCCATGTGCGGTGGCATCGCCACCGGGCTGTCGGCCACGGCGGCGAGGCCCGGCCTGGGCTCGGCGTTCGCGCTCAACGGCGGCCGCGTGCTGGGCTATACGGTGGCGGGCGTGATCGTCGGTGGGTTCGGCGGTGGGCTGCTGGCGCTGTCGCGGTCCGATGGCCTGGCCACCGGCCTGCGCGTGGCGATGGGCGCGGTGCTGGTGCTGGCGGCAATCCGCATCGTCTGGCCAACGCAGCTGGGCTTCCTGGCGCGCGGTGCCGCCGGCTTCTGGCGCCTCATCCGGCCGCTGCAGGCGCGCGTGGTGCCGGCCTCGGGCCCGCTGCGGCCCTGGGTGCTGGGCCTGTTCTGGGGCTGGCTGCCCTGCGGGCTGTCCACCACGGTGCTGGCGGCGGCCTGGCTGGAAGCCAGTGCGCTGCACGGCGGCCTGCTGATGCTGGCCTTCGGTGTGGGCACGATGGCGACCATGGTGCCGCTGACCTGGAGCGGCGCGAGACTGGCGGGCCTGGCCCGGCACCGCGGCTGGCGGCTGGGCGGCGCCAGCCTGATTGCGCTGGCGGGCGTGCTGACCATGGCCGGCCCGTGGCTTGCGCAGCAGCCGGCGGTGCACGCCGTGCTGGTGGCCCTGGGCTGCCGTTCGCTCTAGCCGCGGCGCGTGACGCCCGGCGCGATCTTCGCCGGGCCGTGCACGATCGCGTCCAGGCGTGCCGGGTCCAGCACGGTCATCTGCCGGCCGCGCACGGCGATCACGCCGTCCTCCTGCATCTTGGTCAGCGTGCGGCTGACCGTTTCTATCACCATGCCCAGGTAACTGGCGATGTCCTCGCGGCTCATCGGCAGCACGAACATTTCACCCGAGCGACCCAGCAGCCGGTAGCGCTCTGACAAGCCGTGCAGGAAAAGCGCGATGCGCTCGGCCGCCTGGCGCCGGCCCAGCATTTCCATGTGCGACTGGTCGCGGTTGATGCCCTGCCCGATGATGCGCAGCAGCTGGTGCTGCAGCCCTGGCAGCTTGGCGCAGATGCTTTCCAGCTGCGCCAGCGGCACTTCACACACCGAGGCGCGGGTGAGCGCCTGCGCATCGCAGGCGTGGTGGCCGGTGCCCAGTGCGTCCAGACCCATCAATTCGCCCGGGAGGTGGAAGCCGATCACCTGCGACTCGCCGTCTTCATTGGTGGCGATGGTCTTGAACGCGCCCTCGCGCGCAACGTAAAGCGAACTGAGCGACTGGCCGGCGCGGAACAGGCTTTCGCCCGGCTCCAGCGGACGCCGGTTGCGCACTATCTCGTCCAGCTGCTCCAGGTCGGTGCCGCCGATGGCCGCCGGCAGGCAAAGCACCTGCAGCGAGCACTGCCCGCAGCTGTGCCGCAGTTTGGCCAGGTCCACCACATCGGCGCTCATGGCTGGGTCACTCCGTGGTCCAGCGTTTGAGCCAGTCGTTCACCGTGTCGTGCCACAGCACGCTGTTGTGCGGCTTGAGGATCCAGTGGTTTTCGTCGGGGAAATACAGCAGCTGGCTTTCCACGCCCTGGCGCTGGGCGGCGCTGAAGCTGGCCAGGCCCTGTTCCACCAGCACGCGGTAGTCGAGCTGGCCGTGGATGACCAGCATCGGCGACTTCCACTTGCCGACGTGGTTGATCGGATTGAACTGCTCGTAGTTGCGCGGCACCTGCACCGGCGTACCGCCGTTCTCCCACTCGGTGAACCACAGCTCTTCGGTGTTGAAGCCCATGATCCGGGTGTCCACCACGCCGGCGTGGTTGACCAGGCACTTGAAGCCGTCCGGCCAGTTGCCGGCGATCCACGCCACCATGTAGCCACCGTAGCTGCCGCCCAGCGCGCAGGCGCGGTCGCCGTCGAGGAAGGCGTACTTTTCCTGCGCCGCGGCGAAGCCCTTCTTCAGGTCTTCCAGCGGCTTGCCGCCCCAGTCCTGCGAGATCGAATCGGTGAAGGCCTGGCCGTAGCCGGTGGAGCCGTGGAAGTCGATCATCACCACCGCGAAGCCGGCGCCGGCGTAGGTCTGCGGGTTCCAGCGGTAGTGGAAGTTGTCGCCGAAGCTGCCCTGCGGGCCGCCGTGGATCAGGAAGGCCACCGGGTAGCTCTTGCCCTCTTCATAGCCCACCGGCTTGACCACGTAACCGTGCACGGTTTCGTTGTTCCAGCCCTTGAAGTTGAACTGCTCGTAGTCGCCAAAGGCCAGGTTGGGCAACACGTCGGCGTTGGCCTGCGTGATCTGGCGCTCGGCGCTGCCGTCGGCGCGGGCGGTGAAGGCCTGGGCCGGCGCCTTGAGGTTGTCGCGGGTGTAGGCCAGGGTGTCGCGCGCCAGGTCGAAGCCGCCGATGCTGCCGCCCGCCAACACCTTGGTCACGTCGCCGCTGGCGATGTCCACCTTGAACAGCGGGTGGGTGCCCACGTCGTAGGCCTGGGTGTAGATGGACTTGCCGTCGGCGGAAAGCTTGATGCCGTCGGCCGAACGGTCCCACTTCGGCGCGATCTCACGCGACTTGCCGCTGCCCAGGTCCATCGCCATCAGCGCCAGGCGGTCGGCTTCGAAGCCGGCACGCTTCATCGCGCGGTAGTACAGCGTCTTGCCGTCGGCGCTGAACGCCGGGCCGGTGTCCATGGCCGGGTTGCCGGCTGTGAGATTGCGCGGCGCCATGCGCGCGTTCACGAAGCCCCGGTAGAGATCGAAGTTGGTGGACCAGGCCTCTTCGCGGCCTGCCACGCGCACGCTGAACACCAGCGATTGGCCGTCCGGCGCCCAGGCGTATTCGCTGGCGTCACCGAAGGGCTTGGACGGCACGTCGCCATCAATGCCGGTGCTGATGCGCACCGGCTCGGCCGAGGCCAGGCCGTCGTCGCCAAACGGCGCGACGTAAAGCTGGTTGCGGCGGCCGTCGGCCCAGGTGTCCCAATGGCGCACGAACAGCTTGTCGTAGAGCTTGCCCGAGACCTTGCTGGCGGCGGTCGCGTCCAGGCGCGACTTCGTGCAGGCCAGGTCGGCGCAATCAATGAACACCTCGAAGCTCACCGCCACCGACTTGCCGTCGGGCGACAGCTTGTAGCTGCCCACGTCCAGCGCATAGTTCGTGACCTGCACGGCGTCGCCGCCGGCGATGCCCTGCTTCCACAGCTGCTGCGAGCCTGACTTGGCGCTGAGGAAATACAGCGCCGCACCGTCGGGCGAGAACGCCGGGCTGTTGACGTTGAAGCCCTCGGCCGTGAAGCGCACCGGCGGCGCCGCGTCGCGCGCGAACAGGTCCTCGATCCACAGGCCGGTGCTGGCCTTGTTGGCGTCAAAGTCGGCTTCGCGCACCGCCACCACCAGCTTGCGGGCGTCGGGCGAAAGCGTGGGCGACGACACCCGGTCCAGGGTCACCAGGTCGCGGGCATCGAAGGGCTTGGGGGCCGCGAAGGCCGCTGACGAAAGGGCGGGAACCAGCAGGGCGAACAGAACGGGGCGCAGACGGGTCATGACGGGCACCAGGGGAAACCAATCCTCATGGTAGGCACCCAGCGCCCCGGGCGCAAAGACCCGGGCCTGCGTGGCTATACTCGGCCGACCTGCCTCGGAGCCTTCACGTGACCCACACCGTTCCCCTGCCCGTCCCGGGCACCCAGCTGCTGGGCCACCCCAAGGGCCTTTTCGTCTGTTTCCTGACCGAGATGTGGGAGCGTTTTGCCTTCTACGGCATGAAAGCGCTGCTGTTCCTCTACCTCACCCAGCACCACAAGTTCGACGACGCCAGCGGCTACCTGCTGCTGGGCACCTATGCCGGCCTGGCCTATGCGCTGCCCCTGCTGGGCGGTCTGCTGGCCGACCGCTACCTGGGCATGCGCAAGGCCGTGCTCTTCGGCGGCCTGCTGTTGGTGCTGGGCCAGCTGGGCATGGCCTACACGGGCGAAGTGGCGCAGGGCCTCCAGGGCCAGGCCACCCCCGACGCCTTCGCGGTCCAGGTGATGTATTTCTCGCTGGCCCTGATCGGCGTGGGCGTGGGCTTCCTGAAGCCCAACATCTCCACCATCGTCGGCCGCCTGTACCCCGACGACGACCCGCGCCGCGATTCGGGCTTCACCATCTTCTACATGGGCATCAACGTCGGTGCCGCGGCTTCGTCGCTGCTGGTGGGCTACGTGGGCATCCAGTACGGCTGGGGCTACGGCTTCGGCCTGGCCGGCGTGATGATGGCGCTGGGCCTGGTGCAGTTCATTTACGGCCAGAAGCACCTGCTCGGCCAGGCCGAGCCGGCCGATCCGGTGGCGCTCCGGGAGCCGTTCTTCGCCGGTCTTTCGCGCGAATGGCTGATCTACCTGGGCGGGCTGGTGCTGGCGGTGGTCGTCTGGCAGGTGCTGCAGACCCGCATCAGCTTCGCCCCGCTGACCGCACTGGCCGGTGGCCACGAGGTCACGCTGACCGAAGTGGTGGCGGTGGTGATGGGCGCGGGCCTGTTTGCCTGGTTCATCCGCCTGATGCTGACCGACCTGACCCGGGTTGAGAAAGGCCGGATGATCGTGCTGATGGTGCTGATCGTGATCAGCGCGCTGTTCTGGGGCCTGTACGAGCAAAGCTACGGCCCCTGGGTGGCGATGGCCGAGCGCACGATGGACCTGACCACGTTTGGCGTGACCTGGAATGCGCCCCAGACCACGGCCTTCGGCGCCATCTTCGTGATCGCGCTGAGCCTGCCGTTTGCCTGGCTGTGGCCCAAGCTCGACAAGCGTGGCATCAACCCCAGCTACCCGGCGAAGTTCGCCTGGGGCCTGGTGTTCTGCGGCCTGGCCTTCGGCATCCTGTCCTGGGCCGCGGCCAACCCCGGTGAGTCCGGGCTGGTCAGCCTGTGGTGGATGATCCTGGCTTATTTCGTGCTGGTGCTGGGCGAAATGGTGCTGTCGCCGATCGGCCTGGCGGCAGTTACCTCGCTGTCCATCAAGCGGGCGGTGGGGCTGATGATGGGCGCCTGGTTCCTGTTCTCGGCCTTCGGCGAAATCATCGCCGGCCGCATGGGCACCTGGGCCTCGATCGAACCCAACGCCGACGGCAGCTTCGACGTGGCGCGTTCGCTGCAGGTCTACTCCAGCGTGTTCTCGGACATGATGTGGATTGGCCTGGCAGCCGGCGTGCTGATGTTCGTGCTCACGCCGATGCTCAAGCGCCTGATGCGCGACTGAGCCCGCAGCGGCAGACAAAAAAACGGCGCCCTGGGGCGCCGTTTTTTCCTGGAGCCGCGCGGGCGTCAGTTCGACGCGTCCGCCACCTGGTTGCCCGCTTTCGCGCTGGCGCCAATGTGGCGGTCGAAGAAGGCCAGCATCTGCGTGTAAAGGTCCACGTTGTTCTCGAGCTCGTAGAAACCGTGGCCCTCGCCTGAGGCAATGATCATGCCCTCGGGCTTGTTGCCGGCCTGCTCCAGCGCCGCGAACATCTTCTCGGTGTGCTCGGGCGGGCAGCGCGCGTCGCGTGCGCCGGCCGCCATGAACACCGGCAGGGTGATCTTGTCGGCGTGGTTGATCGGCGACATCGCGTCCTGTTCGGCCCGGGTGGCACCGAAGGCGCGCTGCAGGTAGCGGATGCCGTCGTTGCGGTCGCCGGTGTCGCTGAGCTTGAACTGGATCTGCGCGTCGTACAGGCCCACGTAGCCGAAGGCGCACTTGTACAGCTCCTGGTCGCGCGCCGGCGCCATCAGGGCCGAATAGCCGCCAAAGCTCGCGCCGTAGATGCAGATGCGGTCCTTGTCGGCCACGCCGTCGGCAATCGCCCACTTCGTGGCGTCAATGATGTCGTTCATGATCCCGGTGGCCCACTGACCGTAGGCCATGTCCATGAAGGCCTTGCCGAAACCACCCGAGCCGCGGAAGTTCACCTGCAGCACCGCATAGCCGCGGCTGGCGAACAGCTGGGTTTCGCGGTTGTAGTTCCAGCGGTCGCGCGGGCCCATCGGGCCACCGTGCGGGTTGACGATCAGCGGCAAGTTCTTGCCGTTCGAGCCGGCGGGGAGGGTGAGGTAGCCGTGGATCTTCAGGCCGTCGCGCGACGTGAACGAGAACGACCGGATGCTGGCCGACTTCTCCGGGTCCACCCATTCGCGGCCCTTCAGCAGGAAGCGGGCCTTGCCGGTGTCGCGGTCGTAGAGGTACAGCTCGCCCGGGTTCTTGTCGCTGTAGGTGGAAACGATGATCTGCTTGCCGTCGCGGGTGGAGCTGGCGAAGTTGACCACCTGGCCCGGGAACGCGCCGGCCAGCGACACATAGAGCTCGCTGTCGGGATGGTCCTCGTTCACCAGGGAAACGCGCGGCGCACCGGCCTCGGTCATCACCGCCAGCACCGTGTCGTCGGCGGGCGAGCTGACCCAGCCCGACACGTCGCTCACCTTGTCCTGGAACAGCGGGGTGAAGGCACCCGTGGCGCGATCGACGGTACCAAAGGCGGCAGGCGCCTTGCGATCGTCCTGCGAGGCGTAGATGGTGCCGTCGTCGGACGTGCCCAGCACGTTGAGATCCTTGCCACCGCCGTCGGACTTGTTGAGCAGCTTCCAGCTGCCGTCATCATCGCGGCGGTACAGCTCGGTCACCGAGTCGTACTCGCCATCGGCGGTCTCGCTGTCGAAGCACAGGGCGAAGCGCGTCTGCTTCTTCTCGTCCAGAGTGAGGCTGCAGTTCTCGCGCGGCGCGCGCGCCAGCGACTTGCGGGCGCCCGTGAAGGTGTCCACCTGCACCATCTCGGTGCCGGCGCCATCCATCGAGCGCGGGTAATTGACTTCCATCAGCACGTAGCGCGGGTCTTCGTCCAGCGCATCGGCCAACGAGAAGAACTCGTTGCCCACGGTCTTGCTGCGCTCGGCGGCGGTGCGGGTGCCGCGGAAAATGAGCGGGCGGGCCTGGGTGCCGTCGGCGTTCACGGCGTACCACTCGCCGGTGTTGAACGGGGCCGCGAAGCCGCCGTACTTGCGGGTTGCGCTGAACATGACGCGGTCGTCGCCCACCCAGCGGAAGCTGCCCACGCTCTTCTTGTCAGGCAGCTGGTTGACCTTGAGCACGCTCAGGTCCGACATCTTCAGGATGGTCAGGACGTCCTGCTCGCCGCGGTCGACGATGATGCCCAGGAACTTTCCATCAGGTGATATCTGGGCGCTGGTGTAGGCCGAGGGACGGAAGAAGTCCTCGATCGGCGGCAGGTCGGCGGCCAGGCTGGTACCGGCGGTCAGGCCGATCAGGACGATTGCGGTTTTCATTGTTCTCCCCGTTTGATTCTTGTCATGCCGCCATGGGCATCGCGCCGGCGGGACGCCGGGCGGAGATGGCTGCAGCCGGTGGCACGTATCGTCGCGCCGGCCGGAATCTGGAGATTAGGGGCCGCGCGAGAGCGCCGCAAGGGCGTCGAGGACCTCGTCTAGGCCTTCACGCCAGTCACCTATGTGAAGGCCGAAATCCCGCTGGAAGCGCGAGGTATCCAGACGCGAATAGGCCGGGCGCCGGGCCGGCGTGGGGAACTGGTCGGTACTGATCGCCTCCAGGCGCGGAGCCTGGGACAGCAGGCCGCGCTCGACCGCGCCCTGGAAGATGGCCTGGGCAAAGCCATGCCAGCTGGTTTCGCCCTCGGCCGACAGATGCCAGGTGCCGCTCAGCGCGGGTTGGGCGGTGATGGCCTTGGCCACCCCGTTGGCGATGCGTGCCGCGCAGGTGGGTGCACCCACCTGGTCGGACACCACGCGCAGATGGTCGCGCTCGCGGCCCAGGCGCAGCATGGTCAGCAGGAAGTTGCCGCCGCGCGGGCCGTACACCCAGCACAGGCGGAAGATCTTGTGCGCCGCGCCGCTGTCGCGCACGGCCTGTTCGCCCGCCCACTTGCTGGCGCCGTAAACGCCCAGCGGGGCCACGGCGTCATCTTCGCGGTAGGGCCGCGTTGCCGTGCCGTCGAACACGTAGTCGGTGGAGAAATGCACCAGCCCGATGCCGGCCCTGGCGCAGGCCCCGGCCAGGGCGCCCGGCGCCTGCGCGTTGATGCGGTGCGCCAGTTCGGGCTCTTCCTGTGCGCGATCCACGGCGGTATACGCGCTGGCGTTGATCACCAGGTCCGGCGCTTCCTGCGCCACCAGCCGCGCCAGCGCCTCGGTGTCGGCCACGTCCGCGGCCAGGCACGGGCTGCCGTCGGGAAGCCGGCCCGAGCGCGTGGTGGCGACCACGTGGCCCAGCGGCGCCAGGCGACCCAGCAGCGCATGGCCCACCTGGCCATTGCCGCCGATGAGAAGCATCTTCATGGCGCGTAAACCGGCAGCCTGTCGGCGGGCACGTCGGCCAGGAAGGGCGCCGCGGCGTCCTTGTCCGACAGCAGCGGCGCGCTCACGGGCCAGTCGATGGCCAGCGACGCGTCGTTCCAGCGGATGCCGGCATCGGCGGCGCGATCGTAGGGCGCGGTGACCAGGTAGCTGAAGATCGCGCGCTCCGACAGCACCACGAAGCCGTGCGCGAAGCCCTCGGGAATCCAGAAATGGCGTTTGTTATGTGCCGAAAGCACGGCCGCGGCGGATCGCCCGAAGGTGGGCGAGCCACGGCGGATGTCCACCGCCACGTCATACACCTCGCCCTCGAGCACGCTCACGTATTTGCCCTGCGGGTTGGGCCACTGGTAGTGCAGGCCACGCAGCACGCCGCGCGACGAAGATGAGGTGTTGCTCTGCACGAACTCCGGCGCCAGGCCGTGTTCGGCGAAGCGCGACTTGTTCCAGCCTTCGTAGAAAAAGCCGCGTGCATCACCGAATACCGCCGGCTCGATGATGACGCAGCCGGGCAGATCGGTGGCAATGACTTTCACATCACGACTCCGCGCG
>NZ_JAIBFH010000005.1 GCF_019459675.1 Arenimonas sp. | reverse complement strand
TCTTTTTGGGGCTGCCGGGGGGTGTGGGGGGGGTGGGGCCCCCCCGCCCCCCACAGCAGGCTGCCCGCGAACAGCGCCGCGAGCAGCAGCGTCAGTCCGCCCCAGAACGTCGAATAGAAAGCCAGGTGGGTGTTGAACGGGAACACCGTCACCAGCAGCGCAAGGGCCGGGGCACGTGCCCGCTCGCGCGCCTCGGGCGCGGCGAAACGCCACGCACGCCAGGCCAGGGCCGCGCCGCCGAGCCACAGCATCAATCCCACCAGCCCGGTTTCACTCAGCACCTCGAGCACGATCTGGTGGGCATGGAAGCCTGCGCCATGGTCGGCATCGGTCAGCCACGGGTCGTCGTCGGCCGCGTAGGTGGCGTAGGCGTCGCGGAAGCCCCGCACGCCCACGCCGTTGATCGGATTGGCCACGGCCATGTCGATGGCCGTGCGCCAGATCGACAGCCGGCCCGACAGCGCGAAGTCCACACCTTCACTGCCGCCGTCCAGCGCGGCGCCGGTGCGCTCCAGGCGATCCTGGAACTTGTCGGAGAACGCCATCGACAGCGCGAACACCACCAGCCCGCCCACCGCCACCAGGCCGACGGCCCGCTTGACGCCAAACAGCTGCCATCCGCTGATGGCCAGCACCAGGGCCAGGGTTACCCAGGACGCGCGCGCGCCCGCCAACAGCACCACCACGCCCAACGCCGACGCCATCACCAACCATCCGGCCACGCCGAAACGCTTGGCGGCCGCAATCAGGGGGAACGGCGCCAGGCTGGCCAGCACCAGGCCCAGCTTGAGGTTTTCGGCGCCGAACACGCCGCTCAGGCGGTCGGCGCTGGCAAAGCCGCCCAGGCTCCAGCCGGTCAGCGCCTGCACGCCGCCGTCCACCAGCCAAAACACTACGATCACCGAAATCCCGCCGAACGTGAGCCGCCGACCGCGCTCGGTCGCCACCGCGATGGCCACCAGCCAAAGGAACGGCAGGTAGCGCAGGTCCAGCAGCGATTCGCGGAGCGCACGGCGCCCGTTCACGGCATCGGGCGACGACAGCAGCTCGGGCAGCCAGTAGCTGGCGAACAGCACGGCCGTCAGTGCCCAGGACGCGCGGCTGAGCAGGGCCATGCCGCCCCGGAACCGATAGATGGCCAGCACCGCCAGGGCCGCCAGCGAGCCCACCGACAGCACCAGCTCGGCCAGCGCGGTCAGCGGCCACAGGGCGACGAACGCCAGCACCCACCACGGGGCCCAACGCAGGCTGGCTTCAGTCGGCGACGAGGCGTTCATAGAGTTCCAATGTGGCGGTCTGCATCGCCGCCAGGGTATGCGGGATGGTAACCGGCATCGGCGCCGGCGCGGCAAGCAGCCGACGCGCCGCGTCGGCCAGTGCGCTGGCGTCGCCCAGCGGCACCCGTCCCGCCGGATAAAGTTCGCGCAGCAGCTCGCCCACGCCGCCGTGGTCCCAACCCAGCACGGGGCGGCCCACGGACAGGGCCTCGACGACGGTGCGGCCGAAGGCCTCGGGCTGGCTCGACAGCTGCAGCACCAGGTCGGCCACGGCGTAGGCCTCGAGGACGTCGTGCCGCGGCGGGCTGATCACCAGCGCCCCGGACACGCCGCGGCGCGTGGCCAGGTCGCGCAGCTGCCCCAGGTAAGCCTCGCGCCCCGGTTCTTCGGCGCCCAACAGCCACAGCCGCACGTCCTGTCCCGAGGCACGCAGGTTGGCCAGAAGCTCGATCGCGTCGGCGTGACCTTTCAGGCGCGTGCCGCGGCCGGGCATCAGCAGCAGCTGGCCGCCCTGCAGCCCGGGCTGTTCTTCGGCGAAGCGCGCGCGCCACTGCGCCGTTGGCGCGAAGCCGCGCGGGAAGGCCGACGGGTCCACGCCGCGCGCAATCACCACGCGGCGCGCGCCGTCGGGCTGCGGCCAGTGGCGATCCACGTACGCCAGAACGCTTTCCGACACGCACACCACCCGCTCACCGCGGAGCATGACCCCGCTGTAGCGGCCGGGCGAATTCATGCCGTGCACCGTGGTGACGAAGTGCGGCCGCGGCGTCGGCAGGCCACGCAGCGCGAACCACGCCAGCCAGGCCGGCAGCCGCGAGCGCGCGTGCACCACATCCGGTTTCAGCCCGGCCAGGACCTGGCGCAGACGGCGCATGACGGCAAAGGCGCCCAACGACTTGCGACCGATGGGCAGGCTGATGTGTTCGCTGCCCGCCTCGACCAGGGACGGTACCAGCCGGCCGCCGGCGGAAATGACGATGGACCGATGGCCGGCGGCCACCAGGGCCGCGGCGATCTCCACGGTGGAACGCTCAACGCCGCCGCTGTGCAGCGCTGGCAGCAGTTGAACGACCGTGAGGCGGCGCAAGGCGACCCGCCCCGCCTCAGTCCTTGAGTACGTAGACGGCGCCGCAGTAGGGGCAGGCGGCGCTGCCCGTGGCTTCGATAGGCAGGTAGACGCGCGGATGCGAGTTCCACAGGGCCATGGTCGGGCTGGGGCAGGACAGCGGAAGCTCGCCGCGAGTGACTTCGTAGCGGCGCTCGGCGTTGGCCGGTGCGCGGCCGGTAGCGGTGTCGGTACGCGTCATGACGGGCATTCCCTGGAGGCAGGCGGCGATTTTACACCCGCCGCCGCCTGCGCAGGGTAGCCGGGGCCTATTTGGCCGGGGGGGCTTCGCCGGTGTGGGAGAGCTGTACCGCGGCGCCCACGGCCGGCACGTCCGCGCCGACGCCGAAGTCGCTGCGCTTGATCGTGGTGCGGGCATCGAAGCCGGCCGCCGGCAGCTTGCGCATCGGATGCTCGCCAACGCCGTTGATGGTGACGTCCAGCACCACCGGGCGGGTGACGCCGTGGATGGTGAGGTCGCCGGCCACGGCCAGCTTGCCCTCGCCCGCGGCGGTGACGCCGGTGCTGGTGAAGGTGGCGGTCGGGAACTGCGTGGCGTCGAAGAAGTCGGCCTTGAGCAGGTGCTCGTCGAGCTTTTCCACGCCGGTGCTGATGCTGCTGACGGGGATGGTGATACTGACGCTGGACTGGGTGGGGTCGGCGACGTCGAACCGGAAGTCACCCTGCACCTGGTCGAAGCGACCGGTGATGTTGGAGAAGCCCATGTGGTTGTAGGTGAACTGCACCTGGGTGTGCGTGGGGTCGATGTCGTACTTGTCGGCCGCCTGGGCGGAGAACGAAGCGGCGGTGATCAGGGTGGCGAGAACGAGGCGGCGGGCAAACATGGGCGTGTCTCCTGGGGTGGGGTCAAGCGATCCGGCAGGCCTGGTCGAAGGACAGGCGCGGACCGCGCGGGGTGAGGGTGTCGCGATTGCCATAGCCGATGCTGCAGATGAAGTTGGTCTTGACGGCAGTGCCGGCGAAGAACGCCGCGTCCATCTTGTCCTTGTCGAAGCCCGACATCGGGCCACAGTCCAGGCCCAGGGCACGCGCGGCCATGATCAGGTACGCACCCTGCAGGCTGGCGTTGCGGAAGGCGGCATCCTCGATCGCGACCGGGTTGCCGGCGAACCAGCTGCGGGCGTCGGCGTAGGGGAAGAGCTGGGGCAGGTGTTCGTAGAACTCCATGTCCTGGCCGATGATCGCCGTGATCGGGGCGGCCATCGTCTGGTCGACGTTGCCGGGATTGAGCGCATCGCGCAGCTTTTCCCGGGCCTCGTCCGAGCGCACGAAGACGATGCGGGCCGGCGAGCAGTTGGCGCTGGTGGGGGCCATGCGCATCAGCGCGTAAAGCTCGTCCAGCTGGGCGTCGGTAACCGGGGTATCAAGCCAGGCCTGGGACGATCCACGGAAAGTGCGGGCCTGCAGGAACAGCTGGTCCAGGGCGGCGGCGTTCAGGGGCGAATTCATGGCGTCTCCAAGTCAAGCGCTCAGGTTGAAGGCGGCGCGATGAAGGCAGTGTAGGCAACCTATGGCTGCAACGCAGCCGGAGCTTCGAAACGTATCGTTGCGCCGGCAGCGGGGACGGCCGGGTCCACACGCCAAATTCCGTGAAGGTAATCAGGCCCCGCGCATCCCAGCGCCCGGGCCCTCGACGCGCCGCCCGGCGCGCGACCCCGTCTCTGGAGATCCGCATGATCCGCAGCGCCCTGTTCCTTGCCATCCTGGCCGCGTCCCTCGCCGCCCCAGCCTCCGCCGATGACAGCTTCCGTTCCCCGCCCGCCGCCGATTCGATGGCCGCCGGCAAGATCGCGGGCCTTCGCGCCGACCGCGCCGAACGCACTGCCGCCAAGTCCGGGGCTGCCGTTACCGCGGCCGCGGTCACCGTGGAGGAAGTCGGCGACGCCGACTCCTTCGGCAAGCCCGTGAAGTGGCTGGGCCTGCTTTCCGGCTTCGTCGGGCTGAACCAGGACTGCACCCCGCCCCCGGGCGAGCCCGGCGATCCGTCGTGCATCACGCTCAACCCGGCGCCGGCCCCGACCAATTTCAACGCGCCGGACGTCGCCAGCATCACGCTTCCGGGCAAGAGCGCCGAGACGCTGCTGTGCCATTGGCAGACGCCCATCGTCAGCTTCGCCATCGCCAACGACACGCTTTCCGCCCAGACCGCCAACTTCCGGCTGACGCCGCGCTACCGGATACAGAGCGAGGTGCTCGACGATCCCGCGCTGATCAACCCGCAAACCGGCGTGCCGTTCGCCGGGTCCATCGAAACCGTCCTCACCGCCTACAACCGCACGCGCGTGGTCGAGCCGGGCTATTTCGAAAACGAGACCATCACCGGCACGCGCATGTGCATCGGTGGCCTGGTGACCCAGCGCGCGCTGGTCGAGCAGTACGGCCTGAGCCCGGCGCTGGCGAAGAAGTTCTTCCGCAAGCCCATCACCATCACCCTGTCCATCACCGGCAATGCCCGCATGGTGGAAGCTGCCAACATCAACTTCGGCACCCGCTTCACCGGCGACTGATCGGCCGGGGGGGGGGGGGGGGGGGGGGGGGGGGGGGGGG
>NZ_JAIBFH010000125.1 GCF_019459675.1 Arenimonas sp. | reverse complement strand
CCTGCCGCACCACCACCACGGCATCCTCGGCTATTGCCGCCAGCTGGGCGTGCCGCTGGAAAACTTCGTGCAGGTGAACTACAACGCCTACCTGCACAGCCACCGCGCCTTCGGCGGCAAGCCCCAGCGCATGCGCGCGGTGAAGGCCGACTACCAGGGCCACGTAGCCGAACTGCTGGCCAAGGCCAGCCAAGGCGGCAAGCTCGACGCGCCGCTGAGCGCACAGGACCAGGAAATCCTGCTGGCCTCGCTGCAGTGGTGGGGCGCACTGGACGCCGACTACCGGTACGTGAAGTCCAACTTCAGCAGCGAGCGCCGCGGCTTCAACAAGGATCCCGGCGGCGGCCTGGGCGGTCGCCCGCTGCCATCCACCCCGGTCGGGCTGTCCGACCTGCTGGGCTCGGAGCTGTGGGGCATGCTGCCCATCGCCGACCTCTACGAAATGCAGGGCACGCTGCTGCAGCCGGTGGGCGGCATGGACCGCATTGCCCAGGCCTTCGCGCGCGAGCTTGAAGGCCTGATCCGGTTCAACGCGCGGGTGCTGGACATCCACCAGGACGAGCACGGCGTGCGCGCCACCTACGAAGACACCGGGCAGCCCGGCAGCCGCCACGTCGCGCAGGCCGACTGGTGCGTGTGCACGATCCCGCTGTCGATCCTGGGCCAGATTCCGATGAACGTCGGCGCCGCCATGGGCGCGGCTGTCAATGCCGTGCCTTATGCCGCATCGGTGAAGGTGGGGCTGCAGTTCAAGCGCCGCTTCTGGGAAGAGGACGAACACATCTACGGCGGCATCAGCTACACCGACCTGCCGATCGGCAACATCAGCTACCCCAGCCACGGCTACCACGGCAGCGGCAAGGGTGTGCTGCTTGGCGGCTACCTGTGGGGCACGGAGGCAATGCGGTTCACGTCCCTGTCGCCGGGCGAGCGCGTGCGCGAAGCCGTGGCGCAGGGCCGCCAGATCCATCCGCAGTACGACGCCGAGTTCGACAGCGGCGTGTCCGTCGCCTGGCACCGTTCGCCGTTCACCCTGGGCTGCTTCGGGCTGTGGACCGACCAGAGCCGCGAACAGCACTACGACAACCTGTGCGCGTTCGACGGCCGCATCGTGCTGGCCGGCGAACACGCGTCCTTCCTGCCCGCCTGGCAGGAAGGCGCGGTCACCTCGGCGCACGATGCCATCACCCGCCTGCACCAGCGGGCCCTGGCCGGGAGCCGCGCGGCATGAAGACACGATGGCCGCGCCGATGGTGCGTCGTGCTGCTGGCCGTGGCCACCAGCTTCGCGGCACCGTCGCTGGCCGACGAAGCCGCCGCGCCGGACCCGGCCGGCATGCTCGGCGTCACCCGCGGCGAGGATATCTATGCCCAGCTGTGCCAGGGCTGCCACATGCCGGGCGGCGTGGGCGCTGCCGGCGCCGGCCAATACCCGGCCTTCGCCGGCAACCCCAACCTGGCCTCGGCTCCGTACGTGGTGGTGACCATCCTGGGCGGTCGGCGCAACATGCCCGCCTTCGACCGGGCCAAGGCGCCGGGCGGATTCTTCCCATCCACTTGGCTCACCGACGAACAGGTGGCCAATGTGGTGAACTACCTGCGCACGCAGTTCGGCAACCGTTACCCCGACACCGTCACGGCCTCCGACGTGCGCGCACTCCGCTCCGCAGAAGGAAACTGAGCATGCGCAAGATCGTCCTGTCCCTGTTGCTGCTGGCGCCGTCGTGGGCGATGGCCGCCGATGTGGTCCGCCACAAGCTGCCCAACAACAGCACCTTCCCGATCGCCGCGGCGGTGGAAGTGCCCGCCGGCGCCACCACGGTTTACCTGAGCGGCATGGTGCCGCCGCTGGCCGACGCCAACGCACCCGCGAACACGCCGGCCGCCTACGGCGACACCCAGGCGCAGACGGTCAGCGTGCTCACCGCCATCGAGAACCAGCTCAAGGGCCTGGGCCTGACCCTGGGCGACGTGGTGAAGATGCAGGTGTTCCTGGTGGGCGACCCGGCGCTGGAAGGCCGGATGGATTTCAGCGGCTTCATGAAGGGCTACAGCCAGTTCTATGGCACCGAAAAGCAGCCGAACCTGCCGGTGCGTTCGACCATGCAGGTGGCGGCGCTGGCCAACCCCGGCTTCCTGGTCGAGATCGAAGTCACCGCCGTGCGGCCCAGTGCGCCGGAATAACTTTTCGCGGCGGTAAGCGTGCCGGGACTTCGTTCGCCGGCGACGCGGTGCCCGGAAGATCAGCCGCCCGGCGCGAACGGCACCTGCGCCAGCACCTGCCGCGTGTGCGGGTCCAGCACCAGGACACGCAGCGCCTCACCCGGGCGCGGATCGACCACATAGCCGTCGAAGCCGCGCTTGGCCGGGACGTTCAGGCGCAGGGCCGCCTTGGCGGGGCCGATGAAGCTGAACTTGGCCAGCCCGCGGATCGCGCCCTGCGCATCCACCACAACCAGCACGGGATGGCGCGGGCGGTGCTCGATGCGCGACACCCAACCTTCGATCGCCGCCACCTCGCGCTGGCCGTGCTCGTCGTGGAAGCGCCGCACCACGGCGGCGTGCGCCACCGCCGGCACGAAAGCGTCGCCGCGCGGCGCCCGCCAGTTGTCCGCGACCAGGCCGTAGGCGGGTTCGGCGAACATCGCCACGCGCCGCTCGCGCATCAGCACCAGGCTGCGCTCGACCTCGGCGCGCCCGGCGTCCTCGGTGCGCGGGAAGCGATGGGGGTCCCAGATACCCAGCTGCGCCGCCACCGCGGACTGCTGCACGATGCGATGCACCGCCGCGCTCCAGCCGGCCCAACCGACATGGCTGGGCCACAGGCACGCCAACAGCAGCAACACGCCCACCGGCGTGACCCAGGGACGCCAACCGCCGGAACGGGGAAGCGGCGCGCCGCCAAACCCCAGCCCCAGGCCCAGCCAGAAAAGGCAGACCCAAGGCAGGTAACGGTCGGCCATCACCTGCAGCGGCACCGCTTCGAAGGCAGGCAGCCTGGCCACACAGACCAGTGCGCCCACCGCCAGCGCGAACGTGGACAGGCCGATGCCCATGGACCGGCGCCGAGTGATCGCCAGCGGCCGGCGCAGGGCGCCCAGCACCATCGCACCGTAAGCCGCCAGGCCTGCGCTGCCGATGGCCACGCCGGCGAACGCGATCCAACCGCCGCCCAGCACGTTCGCAACACCCTGCGCCGAACCACCGAGCATGCGCTCGATGGCCGTGCCGCCGGGGTTCCAGGAAAAAAAGCCCGGCTCGGCAAAGCCCAGCCAGGCATGGAACCAGGGCGAGGCCAGCCACTGCAGCAGCAGGCGCAGGTTGGCCAGGGGCTGGATCGAAATCGAACTGCGCACGCCGTCATTGCCGGGAAGCTGCGCCAGGTAGACCACCGCCACCAGCGCGAACATCAGCGCGGGCAGCACGAACGCGCGCGCCGGCAGCCGCCGCAGCGCCGCCAGCAGCAGCAGGGCCGGGAAGCAGGCCATGCCGGCGCCAAAACTGAAGGTGGCAGCGGTGGCCAGCAGCCCCGCCAGCGCCATCCAGGCCACCGGCCGCGCCTGGCTGGCGGCCTGCACGCAGGCCAGCGCCAGCACGGTGGCGGCGCTGACCAGGTAAACGTTGAGCAGCTCGCTGCCGTGCATCAGCATGCGGGCATTGGCCAGCCAGAAGATCGCCAGCACCGTCATCAGCACGGCGGCGGCGCCGGCCAGCGCCGAACGCCGTTGGCGCCAGGCGGGCAGCGCGATGCCCGCGGCCGTCAGCAGCGCCAGGCCCACGCCCAGCAGGATCTGCAGGCCCTGGTCGGCGGCCGTGAGATGGATCTCGGCGATGTGCACCAGCGCCGGCACGATCGGCCGGTGGCCGTTCTCGAGCTGCAGCGCGGACGCCGGGAAATCCAGGTCCAGATACTTGGGATAGAAGCGGTACTGGTCGAACGCCGGATACCGGAACGCGTGGTTGGCGATCGCCGCCAGCGCGCTCCACAGCCACAGCACCGACACCGCCAGCAGCGCCGCGGCGGCACTTCTACCGGCCGCGGTGGCCCGGCGGCCCGGCGGATTTTCCTGATGCGTGTCCACGTGCAGCGGTTCGTCCCGGCCTTGTCGGGCCCAAGGATACCCGCTACACGGCGCGCGTCAGTTCTTGATGCGGCAGGTGTTGATGCCCAGCAGCGAATACAGGCCGCACATGCCGAACACGCCGGTCAGCAGCGGGATCACACCGAGATAGGCCAGGGCCGGGCCGTCGAAAGCCGCGGCCCAGGCGATGAGCCCGGCGCCCACGGCGATGCGAAGGCCACGATCAATGCCGCCAACGTTGGTTTTCATGGTGGTTCTCCCGGTTGAGTGGGCCCAGTCTGCCCCCGAAGCGGCGGGCGGGCCTGACGTGGATCAAATGGCCCGCCGCCTAGTTCGCAGGCGGGTTGTAAAGGTCCAGCCAGCGCCTGACCTGCGAATACCAGAACAGCGAATTCTGCGGCTTGAGCACCCAGTGGTTCTCATCGGGGAAATACACCAGGCGCGTGGGCACGCCCCTCACCAGCAGGGTCTGGTAAGCCTCGATGCCGTGGTTCACCGGCACGCGCAGGTCGCGCTGGCCGTGGATGACCAGGGTGGGCGTCTTGAAGTTGCCCGCCGAAAGATGGGGCGAGTTGCGGTCGGTGATTTCGCGGTTCCCCTCTTCCCAGAAACCGCCGAAGCGCGGCACGGTGCCGGCGAAGTCGGCGGCGTACTGGGTGTAGAGGTTGTACACGCCGGCATGATTCACCAGCGCCTTGAACGGATGCTCGCGACCCAGGATCACCGACGTGAGGTAGCCGCCGTAGCTGCCGCCGCCGGCCACCATGCGGTCGGCGTCGGCCCAGGGCTGCGCGGCGGCCCACTTGGCCGATGCAATCACGTCCTCGTAGGGCATCTGCGCCCACTCGGGGTTGATGGAGTCGGTGAATTTTTCGCCAAAGCCCGAGCTGCCGTGGAAGTTG
This sequence comes from Arenimonas sp., assembly GCF_019459675.1. Classification (GTDB taxonomy): domain Bacteria; phylum Pseudomonadota; class Gammaproteobacteria; order Xanthomonadales; family Xanthomonadaceae; genus Arenimonas. Next base: position 3,824 of record NZ_JAIBFH010000125.1, on the reverse strand, counting down.
GGCTGGATCACCACGTAGCCCCAGCTGCTGAACACCTGCGCGTTCCAGCGGAACTGCATGGCGTTGGTGACGCCGTTGTGCGGGCCGCCGTGGATGACCACGAACACCGGGTACTTCTTGCCGGGATCGAACCCGGCCGGATAGTTCACCCACATCTGCACGTCGTCGCCGTTGGCGCCGGCGTAGGTCACCGATTCAAAACTGCCCAATGCGGTGTCGGCCAGCAGGGCGTCGTTGAGGGTGGAGAGCTTGCGCGCGGTGCCCCGGCGCGGGTCCAGGCTCACCAGGGTGGGCGGCTCGGTGAAGCTCTGGCGCACCGCCGCGATCGCGCCCGGCGCCATGGACAGGCCGCTGAACGAGGACTGGCCGGTGACGGCGCGCGGCTTGCCGGTGAGAGGCAGCTCGTAAACGCGGGTGGTGCCGGCGTCGTCGATGGCGCCATAGAGCGTGCGGCTATCACGCGACCACACCAGGCCCGACGCGCTGCGGTCCCAGCCGGCGTGCAGTTCGCGGGTGTCGCCGCTGCGCAGCTCGTGCAGCATCGGCCGCGCCTTGGCGGCGTAGAAGCCCGGCACGCGCTGCTGCAGGAACACCAGGTGGCGGCCGTCGGGGCTGTACAGCGGGCTGCCGTCGGTACCGGCGTTGCCCTGGCTGATGTTGCGGGCTTCGCCGCCCGCCAGCGGCAGGCGGTAAACGTCGATGTCGTCGATGTTGATGGCCGGGTTGCTGTCGGCGGTAAGCGCCAGTTCGCGGCCGTCGGGCGAAATGTCGAACGTGCCCTCGAAACCCTGGGAGAAGCGCGGCAGCTGCAGGCCGCGGCCGAGCGTGATGGCCGCCACTTCACCGCTGGCCACGTCCACCGAGAACACATGGCCCTCGCGGTCGTCCTGCAGCGTGTCGAACACGGCCATCGGGCCGGCGTCCCACACCTGTGCCTTCATCTTGGAGTCTTCGCGCTCCTTCTGGCGCTTGGCCTGCTGGTCCAGCGGCAGGTCGGCCCAGACGCGAGACGCGAATACGAGGCGGCCGTTGCCAGCCCAGCGCGGCACCGACACGCCGGTGGCGAAAGTGGTGAGGCGGCGCGCTTCGCCGCCGGCCAGCGGCAGCAGGTAAAGCTGGGGCGCCTTGTCGTCGTCGCGCTGGGCGATGAAGGCCAGGGTCTGGCCGTCGGGGCTGAAGCGCGGCGTGGCTTCGTTGGCCGGGTCGCCGGTGAGCGGCCGCTGCACGCGTCCGTCGCTGCTCCAGAGCCACAGGTCGGTCTGCAGCTTGTCGTCCTCCATCACGGCGCGCGCCACCGGGGCAACGATCTGAAGGCCATCGGGCGAGACTTCGGGATTGCCCACGCGCTGGATCTGCCAGCTGCGTTCTGCGCTGAAGGGCTGCGCGGAATCGGCGGCGGCAGGGGCGACGGCCAGCGAGGCCAGCAGGAGCGGCAAGGCGAGGTGCTTCATCGGTTTCCTTCGTTTGACGGGGCGCCCGGCGGCCCCGCCGGGCAGCATATGCGAGAAATTGGCGCATGCAGCAGGTACTCGCCGGCGATGCCCCGGAGGGTCACGCGCGCCACTTCGCGCGTGGGTGAGCCGCACTGGCGTGCAAACTCGGCGCTCATCAACAGGCGTTCGCCGTATGGCTTGCACAGCGCCTCGATGCGGGCGGCGACGTTGACCTCGTTGCCGATCGCGGTGAAGTCCATGCGCTGCAGGCTACCGATGTTGCCGAACTGGAACCGGCCCACGTGCAGGCCCACGCCATGGGCGAAGGCCACGCCCTGCGCGGCCAGGCCTTGCGTAGCCGCCTCCACTGCGGCCAGCGCACGCACGCAGGCCTCGGCCGCGCCATCGGCGTCCTGGCCGGCGCCGGCACTGTCGGCTACGCGGGCGCGCACGTCGCCGTCTTCTTGGGGAAAGATCGCCAGCATGGCGTCGCCGATGAATTTGAGCACCTCGCCGCCCTGGGCGTGGATCGCCTTCACCACGCACTCGTAATAGGCATTGAGGTTGTCCACGAACACATCGCCAGGCTGGGCCTGTGAGTGCATCGCATAGTCGCGGATGTCGGAGAACCAGATCGCGCCAGCCAGGTCCAGCATCGCACCCGGGCGGATGCGGCCGCGCCGGATCTCCCGCCCCGGCGAATGGCCCACGTAGCACTCCAGCACGGTCTGCAGGATCAGTTCCTTGAGTGGGCCCTCCAGCAGCAGCGCCAGCACCGGCACCGACGCCGCCACGACCTCGCGCTGCGCCTGGTCGAAGCCACCCGGCTGCCGGGACACCAGGCTCACCTGCGCCTCCAGGCCCGGGAGGCTGAAGGCGAGGTAATGCGTGCAGCCCTGCGCGGCCAGGTCGTCGAGGATCGGGAACGGGTAGCTGCCGCCCGGCGCCAGCGGGAAGTCCTGCAGCGCAACCTCGCCCTGCATCAGCGCCCAGAACGGGCTGCGCCGCAGAGGCTCGGTGGCCCTGGCGCCATAGGACATCAGCGCCTCGTCGACAGTGCAGCCTTCCAGAGAATGGATGCGCCGCAGCACCAGTGCTGGCGACGGGAACGGGCCGGGATCGCGGACGTCGTCGTACCAGACGTAGCGCAGCGACTGGATTTGCGGGTGCAGCGTGTTCAGCGCCAGGGTCATGCGGCACACCGGCGTGCCCGCTTCACCTAGGTACTTGCACCAGGCATGCAGGAGGCGCGACAGGTCGTTGCCATGCTCAAGGCGAGCGGTCGCCTGCCATTGCAGAAGGCGCGCATGCATCCCGTACTCCATCGCGACCCTCCGCACAGCGCAGCTTTTTTCCGGGTTCCAGCTTAATCGGACGGTTGTCGTTGAGGCGCGATTTTCGCCGTTCCGTCCCATGCGGCGCCCGCGAAGGAAAAGGCCCCGCCGGAGCGGGGCCTCTCATGGTCGTGAACTGCAGCGTGGGGGTCTTGCCAGCCCATGCCGGCCACGGCAGCGGCGCGCCTATTGGGCGAGCGCCAACACCAGCTCGGCGTTGAACGCGCGACCGGCACGCAGCATGGCCGCCTCGGCCTTGCCCCAGTCGGGCACCATCGTGTAGCCGGTGCGGTCACGGGCGCCCAGGCCGCCGACATAGCGAATCGCGTTCTCGGTGAGACCGGCCTTGGAGCCGGCAATCTCGGCCAGCGTGCCCACGTCGTTATCCACCACCAGCCCAACCGGCACGACGTTGACGCTGCCCCAGCCTCCCTTGGCACCGACCAGGTCGGCGCGGGCAGCGAACCACAGGCCCGTGCCGACTTCAGTGCCCACCATGCGCGACTGCGTTTCGCCAACCGTGCCCGGCGCAAAGGTATAGGTGACGTTGAAGCTCACGCCCGACTTGCCTTTGAAATAGCGCATGTAGGCCATGCCGTTGCCGACGGACTTGGGATCGGGCGTGCCTGCACCAGGCAGCGCGATCACTGCCGAATCAAGCTCGTACTCGCCACCCTTGAACTTCACCAGTGGAACGCCCAGCTCGGCGTCGGCGCGCAGGACCTTGAGCTCGGGCACGTCCGCGCCGAGTTCGGCGCGCGTCCGGGCCTGCCACCCGGCGGCCTCGAAGCGCGCCTCGAGGTCGGACTCAAGCGCCAAAAGCACGCGCTCCAGGACGGCTTTGTCCACCGGCGCAAAGATTTCCTTCCGGGACTGGTGCTTGTTCCAGATGCCGCCCTTGGACGTGGCCCGGCTGCGCACGCCCCAGTAAAGCTGCATGGCGGAAAGAATCGCGATCGGCTCGTCCTTGCCGGCGATCTGGCGAAGCGAGGTTTCGATCTGCTTGCCGCTGGTGAACACCGGATCGGCCGGCGCCACCGGCGCCGCGGCTTGCGCC
>NZ_JAIBFH010000299.1 GCF_019459675.1 Arenimonas sp. | reverse complement strand
AAGCCGGGGCCGGCGGGGGGGGGCGCCGCCGGCGTCAGGGGCGGGGGATGACCCGGCGGCTTGAAACGGTGCTGGCCACCGTCGACTGGGCGCACTGCGTGTTGCGCGTGACCGGTGCGACGTCGGGCTACGCCTTGGATGGCAATCGCAGCGGCCTCTTTGCCCGCTATCTCCGAGGCGATAATTCGCCGCGCCTCTTCGACGTGATCTACCGGGACGCTCCGATGCCCGGCAACGACACCGCGATTCGGTTTTTCCACCCCCTCTATGCCGTGCTTGGGCGATCGCCGAGTGACCGGGACCTCACCCATGCCCTAGTCGCCGCGAGCCGACGGGTTCACACCCGGGTGTTTGACACCTCGGGCGCCATCTACCCAAGCAACGCCTTGCGCCCGGTCACGTCCCGCCGCTTGCTTGACCTGGCGGTCCAGGGGGATGGATTCGCCCTTACGACCCTGATCGCCTACCTGTTCATGGCGATGCGAGGACGCGATCCGGCGCTGGCGTTGGAGGCCGGCCTGCGCGCCTGGCAGTGCCTGCTGCTGGCAGTGGCCAGCGGGGAGTTCGCGGCCATCGGACGCCTCCTCGGCGCCCGGCTTCGCCAGCAGGTGCTGAATCAAGTGACCCACCAGGACCAAACCTGGGACACGGCAACACCGGATCTTGGCGTCATCATCCCGGCGCTGCGCTTGGCCGTTCCTGAACTGGCGATTGCAGCCGGCGCGAGCCGTCGACGCCTAATCCGCGACCTGCTGGAGAGCCCCTCCGACGATATGCGCGCGCTGCTGGTGCCCGAGCGCGTGTCGGTCGCAGAGGCCCAGCATCGCCGACAGGCGCATCGTCGAACGCTCGACCTGGACGGCCCGCCGCGCGGCCGCTTGCAGGAGCTGCCACGATTGGGCGCCAAGGCCCGCGCCATCGCTCGCGCGGCGTTCTACCCAAACTGGGTGGAAACGTGACGGGGCCCGCTGGCATGATTTCCGGACAGGCCGGTTCCCGGTTCCCGTCGCGAGGGATGATCCACATCCATGAAGCCGCCCGCGCCCCGATCTCTGGATGAAGAGATTCTCCAAGCACACCACGACAGCCGCCACGAGCCCGCGTTGCTGCAGAAACTGCTGACGGTTGCGCTTTACGTGCACAGCCCGTTGGGCCCGCGTACCGGACGATTGAATATCTGCATGTTCGATCGTCCTGACGGATTGCGGGTCATTCCGGTATTCACCGACATTAGGAAGGCCAAGAAGGCCGGTCGCGGCCGCGTAGTGAGCGTGCCCGTCCAGGGACGCGTGCTGTTCGAGGCCACGCGTGGCGCCACCTTGATGATCAACCCCAACGATGTCTCCTGCACCCTTTACCCAGAGGAGATCGACGGACTGTTGGAGAGCGGCGCCGTCGCCCATGTGGCGTCCTTTACCGTCGGCGAGGAGGAGGAGGTGCGGATTGGCGCGCCGACCAAGCCATCGGACGCACTGGCCGCCTGTTTGGCACAGACGTTGTCGGGCCTGCACGTGGCCGAGCGGGCTTACTTGGGCGAGGCCCACTGGCGGGGGCGGGAGCCGGCGCTGGCGTGGTTTGTGGCCGTGGTGGCGCCCACGCACCATGGCGAACGAATCAGCCGCGCCATCGCCACCGCGCTCAACGCAATCGGTCCCCTGGACCGGGCCTTGGATGTCCATGTCCTCGACCCGGCGGCGGCGCTGCCCGATTGGATTGTCGAGCATGCAGTGGCGCCGATCTACGATCGTGAGAAGCCCCCGAGCGTGCGTACGACCGACAGCGGGCACGCGTAGCGGTTGCGTCGTGCCGGCGAACTCGCCGTCGTGGACGCTCGCCGGGTCGCCCGCCTCGCCCCGGGATCGCTACCGCCACTCAGGCGTCCGGAGCGCTTTTTGATTTGGCGGTGCGGCGTCGCGGGGGCGAAGTGGCCTTCTTGGTCGGCGCCGCCGGACTCTTTGCACGTTGTCGCTCGAGCAGCTGCGCCCGCGCGTGGGCCGCCGCGCTCTCGCGCTCGGCCCGGTGCTGAGCAACGTGGGCAGCACGCAGGGACTGCTCGGCGGTGCGTAGGGCGGCCGCGTGCTCGCGGGCCTGGGCGGCCAGTTGCGCCTTGGTCACCTTGATCTCCTGGCGGAGGCGATCGACCTCGGCGTAGGCGCGGTCCTCCGTCTGGCGACCGTGCGCCTGCAGGGCCTCGCGTTCGGTGGCGGCCGCGGCGCGCTCGGACTCGGCCTGCTGCACCACGGAGTGGTGGCGGGCGAGTGTGGCGTCCAGGCGCAACGAGAGCGCCTGGAGTTCGGCCTGTTGGGACGCCACCTGGCGCTGCAGATCGCTGTTGCGCTGGTCGCTCATCACCAAGGCCGCGTAGTGGGCTTCGGCCTCCCCCTTGGCGGTGGCCAACTGCGTTTCCAGCGCCGCCCGCGCCGCGCGGTCGTTGGCCATCGCCGTTTCGGCCTTGGCCAGGACGTCGGCGAGGGCGGCTCGTTCGGGCGCCACCACGGTCTCGGCACGCGCTTGCCCGGCCGCGAGCGCGGCTTCCCAGACTTGGGCGAAGGCCTCCCCGACCGCCTCGGGCACCGCCGGCAACGCCAGGCGCTGGGCCAGACGCTGCGCCAGCTGGGACCACCAGGCCTCCAGCAGCGGGCCAATGGTGTTGGGTGAGCCGCGCCCGAGCGCCAGGCGCACGCGCTCGACGGTGGGCCGTTCGCCGGCGGCGAGCAGCGCGTCGGCGGCCTGGCTGATGTCCTGTTGCGAAACCCCTTTGGCCACGGTGTTCTCCTTGCGACGCGAGCGCCCTACTCCATTGGACATCTACAGCCGATAAGATATATTTATCAGAAGTAGCGTCCTCTATTCGTATTAAAACATACGTACTATGTAGCATAATTATGGCCAAATCGCGCCTCCCCGCCTCGCGCAGCGTCGCCGCCCTGCTCCCGGCCGAGCTTGCCGCCAGCGCCGCCGCGGCCGTGCAGGACATCCTGGCCGAAGCTGCCTCGGCGAACACCACCCGCAGCTACGCCAGCGCCCTGCGCTACTGGGCCGGCTGGCACCAGGTTCGTTTCGGCCAGCCGATCGCGGTCCCGGTGGCCGAAGCCACCGTCGTCCAGTTCATCGTCGATCACGTCGCCCGCAAGGCCAAAGCGGGCCTGACCTGGGAATTGCCGCCGGCCGCCGACGCGGCGCTGGTCGCGGCGCGCATCAAGGCCCAGCCAGGTCCGCTCAAGCTGAGCTCGGTCACGCACCGGGTCGCCGTGCTCTCGAGCCTGCACGCCCTCAAGAAGCAGCCCAACCCCTGCGAGCAGCCGGCCGTGCGCCATCTGCTGTCGCGAGCCCGCCGCGCCGCCATCAAGCGCGGCGAGCGGCCGACCAAGAAGACCGCGATCACGGCGCCGGAGCTCGAAGCCATGTTGGCCACCTGCGATGACTCGCTAGAGGGACTGCGGGACCGCGCCCTGCTCTGCTTCGGGTTCGCCACCGGCGGCCGGCGGCGCAGTGAAATCGCGGCTGCCCAGTTGGCGGACCTCCGCCAGGTCGACGCCGACACTTATATCTATCGGCTCGAGCACAGCAAGACGCAACAGGCCGGTCCCACCGCGGCCTCCACCCCCGACAAGCCGCTGCTGGACGTGGCCGCCCACGCGATGACGGCGTGGCTGGCGGCGTCTGGCCTGACCCAAGGCCCGATCTTCCGCCGGCTTTGGGACACCCGGCTGGGTGACGGGCTCTCGCCCAAGGCGGTGGGCGCCATCGTCCAGCGCCGGGCGGCGTTGGCGGGCCTCTCCGGGGATTTTGGGGGCCACAGCCTGCGCTCAGGGTTCATTACCGAGGGCGGCCGCCAGGGCATCGCCCTGCCCGCCCTCATGGCCATGACCGAGCACCGCTCGCCGGCCAGCGTCATTGGCTACTTCCAGGCGGGGGCGGTCACGGTCAATCCGGCGGCGAGACTGCTGAAGCCTGCTCGGTAAGGCGCCAACGCGGCCAATGGCGCCGGCGTGGAGCGCGCGCTTGTTGTGTTGCGGTGCCTATGCAACACTGCGCAACAGATGCAACACCTACCCCGAGGTCGACGTGCCTGTTTCCCCCTCTCCGCCCGCCTCTCACGCCGAATGGGCTGCTCTTGTTGTCGAGGGGTGTGCCGGCAACGCGGGCGCCTTCCAACTGCGGCTGAGCCGCCTCATTGCTCGCCTGCGCCGTGAGGCCTCGCCGCTGGCCAACGTCTTGTCCAGAGCACTGGCCGATGCGCACGATTCGCGTCTCACACTGGCGCGGGACGCCGCCTCCCACCAAGCCACCCTAAGCCCCGTCGATAGCGAGAGCAACCTGTCTTTGACGACGGTGCAGTACCCGGTGCACTTGGACACGCCGCCAGTGTGGACGGAGCAGGTGGAGATCAGTCTCAAGCAACTCATCGAGGAATGGCGCGGCGCCCACAAACTTCTGGCGGCCGGTCTAACGCCCTCGCGCACTCTGCTGCTCTCGGGACCGCCAGGCGTGGGGAAGACCCTGGCCGCACACTATTTGGCGGAACAGCTGCAGTTGCCCTTGGTTACGCTCAACTTGGCGGCCGCCGTCAACAGCCTGCTGGGCAAGACAGGCAACAACCTGGTTCGCGTGCTCGCCCATGCCCGGGCGCAGCCTTGCGTGCTCTTGCTTGATGAGTTTGACGCCTTCGCCAAACGCCGCGATGACGGGCAAGACGTGGGGGAGCTCAAGCGCGTAGTCAACGTGCTGCTTCAGGCCATTGACGAGTGGCCGGCGACGTCCTTGCTCGTGGCGGCCACCAATCACGAAGAATTGCTTGATCGGGCTATCTTTCGGCGATTCGATCGCTGGCTGCGCTTTCCGGAAAGTTCGCCGGCGCAGGTGGAGGCCGTGCTCATCGGCGTCGGGTGTTCGCCCGCGCTGTCTGCGATCGTCGCGCCCACCTTGGCAGGTCGACCGCTGTCCGACGCAACCCGCCTTGTTCAGCGCGCCCAGCGCCAAGTGGCTCTTCACGGCCAAGGCTTTGAGGACGCCCTCCTGGCTCAACTTGCGCAGGAGCTTCCGGCCGGTGAGGACGTACCCCGCCTGCTCAGAGCCAAGCAGCTCAAGGCCGCTGGCTGGTCGCTGCGGGCCATCGGAAAGGATCTCAAGGTCAACGCTTCGACTGTTTCGCGCCTCCTCCATCGTACGGAGTAATGCCCCATGGCATCCCAACCCCGCAATGTCCTGATAGCCAATGGGCGCGAGCTGATCGGACCGCTGTCCTGGCCGAAAGGCGGCGGCGACAAAGCGCACCCCTACACCATCGGCGAGATTCGTCTGGCGTTACACCCCGAACTCACGGCGATCCAGGCGTTGGCCAACCAGCCGCTGCCCGGGACCGCGCCGCGCGGCGAGATCACGACCAAGGTCGTGCTGCACCCCGCCTACTTGGCCAAATCCTACTTTCCGGCAGGGTTGCTTCGTGAGGTTGGGCTAAGTATTTTGGGGTCCCGCCCCACCCGGGTGCGTCCGCGAACGGTAAGAAAATCCGATCGAGACCAGGCGCTGGAAACGGCTGCCATTTTCGTCTCCGGGACGGCAGCGAGTTTCGGTGCCATGGACCGCGTTCTCATGGATGACGCCGCCCCTAAGGGGCGCCAAGAACAGCTGATCCGTATTGAACACATCACGGTTTTTGATGATGCTGAGAAACTTCGACTAGACCCCCAGACGCCTTGGCGGGATCACGTGCACGTGACGCTGCATGCGAGCGAAGGCGATGCGGATATTCGCGCCAGCTTTCAAGCTTATGTCCAGTCGCTGGGTGGGCAGATCACGTCGCGCGGCTATCGATTTGTGCCGGGACTGACGTTTGTAACCGTCCAGTTGCCCGCGGATCGGGTTTCGCTGCTCGCTCGATTCCAGCGCATCCGACTGGTTCGCTCCATGCCGCAACTCCAAGGCGACTGGGTGCTTGAGGGCTCTCTGAGAAAGTCATTCAAGCCCCTTGCGGTGCCGGTCGGCGCAGCGCCACTCATGCCGATGCATACGGCAGCGATCTTTGATGGTGGCACGGTGAACGCCTTGCAGCCGTGGGTCAACGAACTGGCGAGTGCATCGCTTCCCGCGCCGTCTGCTGGCGATGTCGCACATGGGATCAACGTGACATCAGCCTTCCTTTTCGGGGCAGTCTCACCTGGAATGGCACAACTCCCCATCCCCTACTGCCGTGTCGATCACCATCGAGTTCTGCCCACTCTGCAGAGTCCAGAGCAAGCATTGGACGTGCTTGATCGCATCGTTACCGCCTTGCGTAGTGCGCGCACGGCAGGGCGCCCTTATCGATTCTCCAACATCAGTCTCGGGCCCGTCGCCACGTTCTTTGACGACGACGTGCATGAATGGACCTCTCGCCTTGACACGGAGTTAGCCGACGGACAGACGCTGTGTACGGCGGCAGTGGGCAATAACGGCCTGCACGCGGGCGAACTTGGCCGCATTCAGCCGCCGGGCGATGCCGTGAACGTGTTTGCGATCGGCGCGGCGGGATCTGCGGGCAAGCGCTGGAATCGAGCGCCCTACAGTGCTTGGGGTCCGGGCCGCAGCCCAGGGTTTGTCAAGCCCGATGCCCTCGCCTTCGGAGGCAGCAACGAGGAACCGGTTGCCATTTTCAATCCACTCGCGGGCGTCGTCGCCGTCGCGGGGACCAGTTTTGCCAGTCCATTGGCATTGCGGGCCGCGGTCGGCGTGGACGTGCTGAGTCAATCGAGCTTTGATCCGATCACGCTGCAGGCCTTGCTGGTGAATGCGTGCGAGTTCAGTGCCCGGCGGCACGACCGACGCGAGGTCGGTTGGGGGCGCCTGCCGCTGGACCCGGAAGACATCCTGTACACGCCCGCCGATGTGGTCCGTATTGTCTATCAGGGTGTGACCCGCCCGGGCCATCCGCAAAAAGCGTTGATCCCCATCCCTCACGGTTTGCCGCCTGCGACAAAGGTCCGGCTGGGTGCCACCTTCTGCTACCGCGCTCCCGTGGATTCAGCACACGCCATCAACTACACGCGGGCAGGCCTGTGGGTGCGCTGCTATAAGAGGCCCGGCAAGTCTCTGCCGCTTTTTGGCAGCGGCATGTACAGGACCGAGTCGGAGCTCCGCCGCGACGCGATGCGTTGGGATACCGTCTTGCACAATAGCCGAAAGATCGCCGTGGAAGACCTCGCCGATCCCTACTTCCACATTAACTATCAGGTGCGAGACGAAAGTGAGGCAGTGCGCATGGAGGATGCCGTGCCGATGCCCTATGCGCTGGTGGTGACGATTCAAGCGCCGGGAGTCAATGACTTGCTCGCGCGGATCCAGACCCAGTTTCCGGTGTTGCAGACACTGCCGGTCGCGTTGGAGACGCAGGTTCCCGTCGCCGGCATCTAGTGTCCATGTGGTGAGGTCGTCCGGGCAGCCGTGAAATTTCCCCTGCTACTTCCTGCGAATGGACCAGCAGGTGCGCGTGCGCGATGGATCAAACGTGTCGTTTCCTGCGGACACTCCCGGACACTCGGCACTTCAGGCCCAGTTTTGGGCAGGCCGGCGTCGGTGCTCCTACTTAAGTTTCTGACCACCCATCTTGCTCGCAGGTGCCTCCGTGCCAAGTAGGGCGATCGACCGCAGGTACGCCAGGGCTTGTGAAATCAGCGCGCCCGCCCATTCCGCCAGCCCAGGCGTTCCCTCCATCGCCATCAAGGTTTCTAGGTCTTTGGCCGTCAGGAGGCCGCTGATGAAGGCCTCGACAATCCCTTTTTCCTGAACCGAGGCGTTGGTATTCCTCGCAATTGCGATGATTTCATCAATCGTCATCATGGATATACGACCTTCCAACTGCAGTTGCGGATAGACGTTGGCATTAATAGGCTACTTCGGGAGATCGCCGCAAGCCATGCCGCAGGCTATCGCGGCCAATGTGCGTGTGTGGGATGATGACGGGCGCCCGTTTCGAGAACGCAGATTACTCGCGGTGGCGGCATCCGCCGTGGCGTTTCCCACGCGTCTCGTCGACCCACGGCTTTCGCGCAACTCCGCGCTGCGCGTCTCTGGGCCTATCGATGTGCTGGTCGGCGTGTCGCGGCAGTGGAGGCCTGACTTGGGCAAAACGTTACCGAGCCAGTTTACGTTGCATAAACTCCATCTCCCCCTGTTGGCCCTGCACGATGCCATTGCACAGCTTGAGCAGTTCCGGGTCCCGTAAGTCCGCTTGATTGCACATCAGAATGACACCGGCGTGATGGGAATCATGGATCGCAGAAATTGATCGTCGCTGATCGCGGCCTGGCTTCGGATCGCCCACCAAAATCCTCCCAGTGCGATCAGTCCCGCGACGAGCAGGGTCTTGTTGGCCGTTCAATTGGCGTACATCAAGCTGTTCTACAACCCCAAGCGTCGGCACGGTTCTGTCGGAGACATCTCTCCGGTAGAGTTCGAACGACGGGCGGGACTTTCAGGCCGGTAGGTTTCCATGAAGCCCGGGGTAATTCAGACAGTCTCCTCCGCGTGCGCTTAAGCATGGCCAAAGCCTGGCCACTACAATGTAGGCATGGCCATTCCCACCTGCCCATGAAAGTCTTGGTTGTCGAGGATTCCGAACGCCTCCGCGAGGCCCTGCGCACCGGACTGACAGCGGCCGGCCTTGCTGTGGACGTGGCCGGTGACGGGCGCGCGGCCCTCCCCTATCTCGACGCCGGGGTCTACGACGTAATTGTGCTCGACTTGATGATGCCCCACCTCGACGGGCGCAGCCTGCTGGCCGAGATCCGGCGACGCCGCCTCGCCAGCCGGGTGCTGGTGCTCTCCGCCCTGGATGCCGTGGGTGAGCGGGTGGGCGCCCTTGATGCCGGGGCCGACGACTACTTGGTCAAGCCTTTCTCCTTCGACGAGTTGCGCGCCCGCGTGCTTGCGATGGGCCGTCGCCACGCCGTCGAGCCCACCCCGGTGCTCAGGTACCAGGGTCTTGAGATAGACACCGCCCGCCGGACCGTCAGCGGGCCCCAGGGTACGCTTGGCCTCACGCCCAAGGAGTACGCCCTGCTCGAGGAGTTGGTTCGGTACCCCGGCCGGGTGTACAGCCGGACGCAGTTGTTCGAGCGGCTGTACGCCAGCGACAGCGAGGCGTCGGACAAGGTGATCGAGGTCTTGATGAGTACCCTGCGCAACAAACTCTTGCGCGGTGGTTTTGATGGGCTTATCGAGACGCGCCGGGGCTTCGGTTATGCGGCGCGGTAGCCCGGGTTCGCTGCGCCAGCGCATCGGGCTTGGGTTCGCCGGCGCCCTCGTGCTGGCCCTGGGGGGCCTGTTCCTGTCGCTCGACGCGGTGGTGGACGGCGAAATCTACCGGCGCTTCGACGACAGCCTGAGCTCGCGCGCCAATGCCATCGCCGCCTATCTGGGGGCGCGGGTGGATCGTGCCCAGCCGATCGAGCGCTGGATGCCGGAGTTCCGCGAGGAAGGACACCAGGACTTCTTCCAGGCCTGGGATGCGCAGGGCCAGGTGGTCGCCCGCTCGGCATCGGCGCAGTCGGCGGACCTGGATCGGCCGACCGTGCTCGGGCTCGACGGCTTTACCCACTACGACTTGCCGCTTCCGGATGGGCACCGCGGCCGAGCCGTGGCCCGTCGCTACTTGCTAGCCGCGGACGACCCGCGCCAGCACCTGCTGCTCGTGGTGGCAGAAGAGCGAGAGCAGATCGACGCGCTTGAGCAGCGCTTGCACCTTTTAACCGGCGGCACCGTCGCGCTAGCGCTTGCGCTGGCGATCTTGCTTGCCTGGCGCGGCACAAACCTGGGCCTGAAACCGCTCGACCAGCTGGCCGGGCGCATCGCCGCCGTGCAGCTGGGTGACCCCGGCACGGCCATCGCCGACGACACCCTGCCCAGCGAACTGCAGCCCCTGGCGCGGCGCTTCGACGAGGTCATCGGCACGCTGCTGCGTAATCTTGCGCGCGAACGCCGATTCGCCCTGGACCTGGCGCATGAGCTTCGCACCCCGGTCGCCGAGTTGCGCGCGATCACCGAGACCACCCTGCTGGTGGATGACCCCGTGCAGCAGCGCCGCGCGCTCGAGGAGCTTGCCCGGCTCGGCAGCGAAATGGAGCAGACCGTCGAGGCTTTGCTGAGCCTGGCCCGCCACGAAGCCGGGCTGGTGCAGGCGGAAGTGGAGCCCCTGGACCTCGCTGCGATCCTGGCCGCGGCCTCCCGACGCCTTGAGGCGCTGCGCGTGCGCCGCGACGTCGCCTTTTCAATGGTCCTGCCGGCGGAATACTGGGTCAACGCCGACGCCTCGATGAGTGCCCGCCTGGTGGCGATCCTGCTTGGTAACGCCTTCGAATACGCACCCGAGGGCAGCACGGTGCGGCTGACCCTGCAGCCCGGAGTGGACGGGCTCCGGATTGAGAACGACGCCCCGGACCTGGCCAAAGCAGACCTCGAACAGCTGGGCACGCGCTTCTTCCGGGGCGGCCGCGCCAGCACAGGGACCGGTGGCATCCCGCACGCCGGCCTGGGCCTGGCGTTGGCGCGCGCGCTGGCGCTGGCGCAGGGACTCGAACTGGAATTCTCGCTGGAATCCGGTCGCCTCCGCACCACCGTGTCGGGCTGGGCCGCACTGGAAAACGGGGCGGCTTAAGCAGCACCAAAGCTTGGCGCGGGATCGTGGATTGAAACGATACCGGAGACCCGCCCGTGCCCCGCCTTCCCACCCTGCTGCTGCCCCTGGCCCTCGTCCTCGCGGCGGCCCATGCCTCCGCCGCCACACCGCTGCCTGTCACGCCCGCGCAGGCCGAGGCCATGGGCCTGGCTTTCGCGCCCGCCGAGCCGGCCGAGTGGATCCCGGTGGCCACCATTCCGGCGCAGGCCGAGCTCGCGGCCGGTGCACGCGCCATTCTGTCGGCGCGCCACTCCGGCACGGTCCAACGCAGCTTGGTCGCCGACGGCGACACCGTCGTGGGGGGGGGGGGGGGGGGGG
>NZ_JAIBFH010000004.1 GCF_019459675.1 Arenimonas sp. | reverse complement strand
TTTTTTTTTTTTTTTTTTTTTTTTTTTTATATTTTTTTTGGGTGTGGGGTTGGGTGTTGTTTTTCCCGTGTTTTTTTGGGGGGGGGGGCTGGGGGGGGGGGGGGCCCTGCACGCCGCGGTGACTCAGCGGGCGTCGCGCTTGTCGCCACCCGGGCCGCCCGGGCCACGACGGGCCGGACGCTTGTCGTCGCGCGGGGCGGCGCGGCGCGGGGCCGGCTTGGTGTCGGCCTTGGCGACCGGGTTGCCTTCGGCGTCCAGCTCGACGAAGTCGTCGGCGGCAACGTGGGCCTGCGGCGAAGCGGCCTTGCCTTCCAGCACGGCGTCAGCGGCGGCGTGCACGTACAGCTGCACGGCGCGGATGGCGTCGTCGTTGCCCGGGATGGCGTAGTCCACCAGGTTGGGGTCGTAGTTGGTGTCGACCACGGCGATCACCGGGATGCCGAGCTTCTTGGCTTCCTGCACGGCGATGTTCTCGTGGCCGATGTCGATCACGAACAGGGCGTCGGGCAGGCGGTTCATTTCCTTGATGCCGCCCAGCGAAGCCGACAGCTTGTCGCGCTCGCGGCGCAGGCCCAGCACTTCGTGCTTCACCAGCTTCTCGAACGTGCCGTCGGTTTCAGCGGCCTCGAGCTCCTTCAGGCGGGCAACCGACTTCTTCACCGTGGCGAAGTTGGTCAGCGTGCCGCCCAGCCAGCGCATGCTCATGTAGGGCTGGCCGCAGCGGGTGGCTTCTTCCTTCACCGCGTCGCGGGCCGAACGCTTGGTGCCCACGAACAGGATGGTGCCGCGCTTCTGGGCGATGGCCGAGATGAAGTTCATCGCATCGGTGAAGAGCGGAAGGGTCTTCTCGAGGTTGATGATGTGGATCTTGCCGCGGGCGCCGAAGATGTACGGGCCCATCTTGGGGTTCCAGTAGCGGGTCTGGTGGCCGAAGTGAACGCCGGCTTCCAGCATCTGGCGCATGGTGACCTGGGTCATCTGGGTAATTCCTTGAAAAGGGAGCCGGCCGCACACTGGCGGCTTCGGAGCTCCGGGGTTGGGCCTCCACCTGGCCGCCGCCTCGAACCTCTGGTCCAATGGACCTCGGGCACCCCGGGGCGGGGTAAAGCCAGGTGTGTGAATTCACCGGTGACGCCCGGCGTGGGCGGGATGGTCCGGACGCCCCGAGGTTACGGGAAGGCCGGATCAAGCCGCGGGAGTATAGCCCGCTGGCCCAATCAGCCGCAACTGAGGGATAATCCGGACCATGATCACCATCAAGTCACCCCAGGACATCGAGTGCATGCGCGTGGCGGGCCGCCTGGCCGCCGAGGTTCTTCAGGTCGTGGCCCCGCACGTCAAACCGGGCGTCACCACGGCCGAGCTGGACCGGGTCTGCCACGACCACATCGTCCAGGTCCAGAAGGCCATCCCGGCCAACGTGGGCTACAAGGGCTTCCCGGCCACCATCTGCGCGTCGGTGAACAACGTCATCTGCCACGGCATCCCGTCCGAATCCAAGGTGCTCAAGGACGGCGACATCGTCAACATCGACGTCACCGTGATCAAGGACGGCTGGCACGGCGACACCAGCCGCATGTACCTGGTGGGCGAGCCCAGCGTCAAGGCCAAGCGCCTGGTGGACGTGACCCGCGAGGCCATGTTCCGCGGCATCCGCGTCGTGAAGCCGGGTGCCACGCTGGGCGACATCGGCCACGCCATCCAGAAATACGCCGAGGCCGAACGCTTCACCGTGGTGCGCGAATACTGCGGCCACGGTATCGGCCGCATCTACCACGAAGATCCGCAGGTGCTGCATTACGGCCAGCCGATGTCGGGCGTGGTGCTGCAGAAAGGCATGGTGTTCACCATCGAGCCGATGATCAACGAAGGCTCCCGCCATTCCAAGCTGCTCAACGACGGCTGGACCGTGGTGACGCGCGACAAGTCCCTGTCCGCGCAGTGGGAGCACACGGTGGCGGTGACCGACGACGGCGTCGAAATCCTCACCCGCCTGCCCGGCGACGACAACGACCTGTGACCGGGGCCGGGCCGTGAGCGCCGTGCCCCCATCCCCCGGGCTGACGCTGGCGACCGACCTCGCGCAAGCCGCCGACGACGCCGGCTGGATCGACGCCGCCAAGGCCGGCCTGGCCGAGCGCCGGGCCGAACTGCGCCGCCGTTTCGAGGCCGGCGAAGCCATCGACCGCCTGGTGTCGCTGTGCTGCGCAGCCAGCGATGCGGTGGTCTGCTCGGCCTGGTCAAGAAGCCTGCCCGCCGACGCGCCGCTGCAGCTGATCGCCACCGGCGGCTACGGCCGCGCCGAGCTGTATCCGCACTCCGACATCGACCTGCTGGTGCTGGGCGAGCCCGCCGACCAGCAGGCCTGCGCGGCCTCGATCGGCCGCTTCTTTTCGCTGCTGTGGGACGCCGGCCTGGCCCCGGGGCAGGCGGTGCGCTCGATCGCCCAGTGCGTGGAAGTGGCCGGCGAAGACATCACCGTGCTGAGCTCGCTGATGGAATGCCGGATGCTGGCCGGCGACCCGGGCGCCGCCGGCCGGCTGGCCGCCGCGCTGGCGCCGCCGAAGATTTGGCCGCCTGCCGCCTATTTCGACGCCAAGCGCGCCGAGCAGACCCAGCGCCACGCCCGGTTCCACGACACCGCGCACAACCTCGAACCCAACATCAAGGAAGGCCCCGGCGGGCTGCGCGACCTGCAGACCGTGACGTGGATGGGCATGCGCCTGTACGGCGTCCCCGGCCTGCGCGCCTTGGTGCCGCTGGGGCTGCTGGGTGAGGACGAGTGCGCCAGCCTGGAGCGCGAGTGGCGGCAGCTGGCGCGGCTGCGTTTTGGCCTGCACCTGCTGGCCAGCCGGCGCGAGGAGCGGCTGGGCTTCGACTACCAGAAGACGCTGGCCGCCATGCTGGGCCTGACCGACGAGCACCGCGACAACCTTGCGGTGGAACAGATGATGCAGGGCTTCTTCCGCAGCGCCGCCACCGTGATGCGGATCAACGACCGCCTGCTGCAGCGCTTCGAAGAACAGCTTTCAGGCGAGGAAGCCGCGGTACCGGTGTCCGAGGGTTACGAGCTGCGCCACGGTTATCTGGCCATGGTCCGGCCCGAGCGCCTGGGCGAAGGCCTGGCGCCGGCGCTGGAGCTGTTCGCGGTCTGGGACGCGCTGCCCGACGCGCGCGGCCTGCATTCGGAAACCGCGCGCGCGCTCGGTGAATCCCTGGGCAGCATCGCCCCGTGCACCGAGCAGCCGCCGCAGGTGCGCGCGCGTTTCATGGCCCTGCTCGACTCACGCCGCGCCGTCGCCACGCTCACGCGCATGGCGCGGTTGGGCGTGCTGGCGCGCTACCTGCCGGCCTTCGGCAAGGTGTCGGGGCGCATGCAGTACGACCTGTTCCATGTCTACACGGTGGACCAGCACACGCTGACGGTGCTGGCGCACATGGACGGCTTCGCGCGCCGCGTGGACGAACGCTTCGCGATCGCCCACGAAGTGCTGCCGCGCCTGCGCAAGCCACACCTGCTGCTGCTGGCGGGGCTGTTCCACGACATCGCCAAGGGCCGCGGCGGCGACCACTCCGAGCTGGGCGCGGCGGACGCCCGCGAGTTCGCCCAGGTGCACGCCATGCCGGCGGCCGACGGCGACCTGCTGGCCTGGCTGGTCGAGAACCACCTGCTGATGTCGGTGACGGCGCAGCGCCAGGACATCTCCGACCCGGCCGTGGTGGCGCGCTTCGCCGACCGCGTGGCCGATCGCGAACATCTGGACTACCTCTACCTGCTGACCTGCGCCGACATCGCCGGCACCAGCCCCAAACTCTGGAATGCCTGGAAGGACCGGCTGCTGGCCGACCTGTACTCGGCCACGCGCTTCGCGCTGCGCCGGGGCCTGGAGAACCCGGTGCACGCCAACGAGATCATCGCTGAAACCCGCGCCGTGGCCATGGAGCGACTGCTGGGCGAGGGCCTGGACCAGGCCGAGGTGGAGCGGATCTGGGCGGCGTACCCGGACGTGGGCTTCCTGCGCTACCGACCCGAGCAGATTGCCTGGCAGACCCGGGGCATCGCCGAGTCGGGCGGCAGCGAAAGCCTGGTGCTGGTGCGGCCGCACGTGCAGGACAGCGGCCTGGAGGTGTTCGTGCGCACGCCCGACCGCGACGGCCTGTTCGCCGCGCTGGTGGCCACGCTCGACCGGCTGGGCATGAACGTGCTGGACGCGCGCGTGCTGAGCTCCCACGACGGCTACGCGCTCGACAACTTCCAGTTGATTGCCCCGCAAGGCGTGGCGCCCGAGCCCGGCGTGGTGGTGGCGGCGCTCAAGGCTGCGCTTCGCGATCCGGGCAAGGTGAAGCCGGTGCGCCGCGCCGCGCCGCGCCAGCTCAGGCATTTCCGGGTGCCGGCGCGCGTGGGCTTCGACCAGGTGGCCGAAGGCAGCCGCACTCGCATGAGCCTGGTCTGCACCGACCAGCCCGGCCTGCTGGCCGGCGTGGCCCAGGTGCTGCGCCAGCACCGGCTGCGCGTGCACGACGCCCGCATCGCCACGTTTGGCGAGAAGGTGGAAGACTTTTTCCTGATCACGGACGAGCGCAATCGCGCTATCGATGACCAGGCCCTGTTGGACAAGCTGAGCCAGGCCATCGTGGCCTGCGTCGACGGAGAGACGGACCATGGCAAGAAAGAAGCCCGCCACTGAGCAGCTGCAGGCGATCATCGAAGACGCGTTCGAACGCCGCGCCACGCTCAGCGCCGCCGAGATAGACGGGTCGACGCGGCCGGCCGTGGAGGACGTGATCGCGCTGCTGGAGTCGGGCAAGGTGCGCGTGGCCGAGCCGGTGAAGGGTGGCTGGCAGGTCAACCAGTGGCTGAAGAAGGCCGTGCTGCTTTACTTCCGCGTCAACGACATGCAGCTGGTGGAAAGCTACCCGGCGCCGTTCTGGGACAAGGTGCCGCAGCGCTTCCAGGGCTTCGACGAAGCCGATTTCCGTGAAGTGGGCGCGCGCGTGGTGCCCGGCGCGATCATCCGCGCCGGTGCCCACATCGGCAAGGACGTGGTGCTGATGCCCAGCTTCGTCAACATCGGCGCCTACGTGGGCGCGGGCACCATGGTGGACACCTGGGCCACCGTGGGCAGCTGCGCGCAGATCGGCAAGAACTGCCATCTGTCGGGCGGCGCCGGCATCGGCGGCGTGCTCGAGCCGCTGCAGGCCAGCCCGACCATCATTGAAGACGACTGCTTCATCGGCGCCCGCGCCGAAGTGGTGGAAGGCGTGGTGGTGGAGAAGGGCAGCGTGATCGGCATGGGCGTATTCATCGGCCAGAGCACGCGCATCTACAACCGCGCCACCGGCGAGATATCGCACGGCCGCGTGCCGGCGGGAAGCGTGGTGGTGTCCGGATCGCTGCCTTCGGCCGACGGCAAGTACTCGCTGTACTGCGCGGTGATCGTCAAGCAGGTGGACGCCAAGACGCGCGCCAAGACGTCGGTGAACGAGCTGCTGCGGGGCGCGCTGGAGTGAGCGCCACCGTTTACGGCCTGGACAACTGCGATACCTGCAAGAAGGCCCGCAACTGGCTGGCGCGCTTTGGCATCGAGCACGCGTTCGTGGACTACCGCGCCCAGCGCGTGCCGCCCGAAACCCTCAAGGCCTGGGCGGCGCAGCTGGGCGGCTGGGACAAGTTGATCAACCGGGCGTCCACCACCTGGCGGCAGCTGCCCGAGACCCGCAAGTCGCCGGCCACCGACCCCGAATGGACCCTGCTGCTCAAGGAACACCCGGCGCTGGTGAAGCGGCCGGTGCTGGTGACCCAGGACGGCGCGGTGAGCGTCGGATTCACCGACAATGGCTTCAAACTGCGCTTCGGACTACAGAAATGACCGACCTGCTCGACCTTGCGCGTGACCTGATCGGGCGTGCTTCGGTAACGCCCGAAGACGCCGGCTGCCAGGCGCTGCTGTCCGAACGGCTGGCGCGCGCCGGCTTCGCGTGTCGCCAGATCGACTACGGCGTGGTCAAGAACCTGTGGGCCACGCACGGCGAGGGCGGGGACGTATTGTGTTTCCTGGGCCACACCGACGTGGTGCCGCCGGGCCCGCGCGAGGCCTGGCACAGCGACCCGTTCGAACCCACGGTGCGCGACGGCTACCTGTACGGCCGCGGCGCCGCCGACATGAAAAGCAGCGTGGCGGCCTTCGTCCTGGCGCTTGAACAGTTCGTGGCCCTGCATCCGCAGCACCCCGGCACCGTGGCGCTGCTGCTGACGTCGGACGAGGAGGGCGACGCCATCGACGGCGTGCGCCGCGTGGCCGAGCACTTCCGCGCCACGGGCCAGCGCATCGATTTCTGCGTCACCGGCGAGCCGTCTTCGAAGGAAGCCCTGGGCGACCTGCTGCGCGTGGGTCGCCGCGGCACGCTGTCGGGCAACCTGACGGTGCGCGGCATCCAGGGCCACGTGGCCTACCCGGAGAAGGCCCGCAACCCCATCCACCAGGTGATGCCGGCGCTGGCCGAACTGACGGCGCGCACCTGGGACGAAGGCTACCCGGAGTTCCCGGCGTCCAGCCTGCAGGTGTCCAACATCCACGCCGGCACGGGCGCCAACAACGTCATCCCCGGCCACTGCGAGGTGGTGTTCAACTTCCGCTACAACCCGGG
>NZ_JAIBFH010000281.1 GCF_019459675.1 Arenimonas sp. | reverse complement strand
GACCCTGGCCTGGGCCGACCCGGCGCAGCGCGAGCTGGTGCTCGACACCCGCGACCTGGCCATCGGCGCCGTCGAGGCCCGCAACGGCAAGCGCAGGTTCCGCGCCGTGGACTTCCGCCTGGCCGAGCGCGACGAGCGCTTCGGCAGCAAGCTCACCATCACGCTGCCGCGCCAGTACGAACAGGTGCGCGTCACCTACACGACCTCGCCCCAGGCCTCGGGCCTGCAGTGGCTCAGCCCGGCCATGACCGCCGGCGGCAAGACGCCCTTCATGTTCAGCCAGTCGCAGGCCATCCACGCCCGCAGCTGGGTGCCGCTGCAGGACACGCCGTCGGTGCGCTTCACCTACAGCGCCCGCATCAGGACCCCGGCCGACGTGATGGCGCTGATGAGCGCCGACAACGACCCGGCCGCGCCGCGCGACCGCGACTACAGCTTCCCCATGCCCCCGGCCATCCCGTCCTACCTGATGGCCATCGCCGCCGGCGATTTGGTGTTCAAGCCGATTTCCGCGCGCGCCGGCGTCTGGTCCGAGCCGCGCACGGTGGACCGCGCCGTGAAGGAGTTCGAAGACACCGAGAAAATGATCCAGGTGACCGAGCAGCTTTACGGCGACTACCGCTGGGGCCGCTACGACCTGCTGATCCTGCCGCCCTCGTTCCCGTTCGGCGGCATGGAAAACCCCCGCCTGAGCTTCATCACGCCCACCGTGATCGTCGGCGACGGTTCGCTGGTGTCGCTGATTGCGCACGAGCTGGCGCATTCGTGGTCGGGCAACCTGGTCACCAACGCCAGCTGGAAGGACATGTGGCTCAACGAGGGCTTCACCAGCTACGTCGAGAACCGCATCGTCGAAGCGCTGTACGGCAAGGAACGCGCCGACATGGAGTTCGTCAACAGCCGCAACGGCCTGGCGGCCGAACTGCTTGAAGTGCCCGAGGCGCAGCAGGTGCTGGTGCTGCCGGCCCGTGGCGGCAGCGACCCCGAGGACGCCCTGGGCGCGGTGGCCTACGACAAGGGCGCGTGGTTCCTGCAGTTCCTTGAGCAGCGTTACGGCCGCGAGGCGTTCGATCCCTTCCTGCGCAGCTGGTTCGACACGCACGCGTTCCAGAGCGTGGACAGCGACCAGTTCGTGGCCTTCCTGCGCACGAACCTGATGGCCGCCCAGCCCGGCGCGGTCACCGACGCCGAGCTGGCCGCGTGGCTCACCCAGCCCGGCATCCCGGAAACGGCGCCCAAGACCACCTCGCCGCGCTTCGACGCCGTGGACGCGGCGCGCGAGTCCTGGACCAAGCGCCGCGTTGCCGCGCGCGACCTCAAGACCGCGAAGTGGACCACGCAGGAGTGGGTGTATTTCCTGGAAGGCCTGCCGTCCGAACTGCCGGCCGACCGCCTGGTGGAACTGGACCAGGCGTTCCGCTTCACCGGCACGCCCAACGGTGAGCTGGCGCAGCGCTGGTACCCGCTCAGCGTGCGCAGCGAATACTTCGAGGCGCGCCCGGCCATGTCGCTGTTCCTGCGCAAGATCGGCCGGCGCAAGCTGATCATGCCGACCTACGAAGCGCTGGCGCAGACCGCTGAGGGCCTGGCCTACGCCGAACAGATCTTCGCGATGTCGCGCCCGGGCTACCACCCCATCACCAGTGGGTCGGTGCAGGCGCTGCTGGAGAAAGCCAAGGCCGCCAACGCGGCGCCGGCGCAATAACGTGAGAAAGCGCCGCGGCCAAGGATCGCGCAAGATCGTCCTGGTCACATCGCTGGGCCTGGCGCTGGGCGTGGTGGGCTTCGCGGCAACGGCGCCCGAACGGGTGCTCGACGCCGAGTACGCGCGCCAACGCTGGCTGGCCGGCGCGGAAGTCACGCAGTTCAGCGTGGCCGGCCATCGCTGGTCGGCGCTGGAAGCAGGGCAGGGCGCCGGCAGGCCGCTGGTGGTGCTGGTGCACGGCTTCACCGGCAGCAAGGAGAACTGGCTGCCGCTGATGCGCGAGCTGTCCAAGTCCTATCGCGTGGTGGCCCCCGATCTGCCCGGCTGGGGCGAGAGCGAACGCCAGCCGGGGGGTGACTACGGCCCGGTGGCGCAGTCCGAGCGCCTGGCTGCGTTCCTGGGCGCGCTGCCGGAAAAGCCGGCGCTGCTGGTGGGCCATTCCATGGGCGGGCAGATCGTCGGCCTGGTGGCCGCGCGCCATCCCGGCCTGGTCGATCGCATCAGCCTGATGTCGTCGGCCGGCGTGCGCTACCAGGAAAACGCTTTCGCCAACGCCGTGCTCGCCGGCGAGAACCCGTTCCAGGTAACCAACAAGGCCGAACTCAAGCGCTACCTGGGCATCGTGTTCATGGACCCACCGTTCGTGCCGTGGCCGGCCAATGAAGCGCTGGTGCGCCGCCGCCGCGCCGACGCGCAATTCGAACAGGGCGTGCTGGACGGCATCGGCCGCGGGCCCGATGCCTTCGCGC
Organism: Arenimonas sp.; assembly: GCF_019459675.1. Lineage (GTDB taxonomy): Bacteria > Pseudomonadota > Gammaproteobacteria > Xanthomonadales > Xanthomonadaceae > Arenimonas. Next base: position 5,867 of record NZ_JAIBFH010000281.1, on the reverse strand, counting down.
TGGAAGAAGAGCTGGGCAACATCCGCGCGCATACGCTGCTGCTGTGGTGCCGCGACGACCGCGTCATCGACGTCAGCGCCGCCGAAGTGTTCCATCGCGGCCTGGCCAGCAGCGCCACCGTGATCCTGGCCGGCTGCGGCCACATGCCGATGATGGCGCAGCCGCGGCAGGTGGCCGGCGCCATCGGCGGCTTCCTGGACGCGCCCGGCTGACGCGCATGCGTCGCGCCCTGTCCGGCGGCGTGCATCCGGGCTGGCGGATCCTGCGCGGGCTGGCGTTGGCGTGGCTGCTGCTGACGGTGGGCTTCGTGCTGGCCAGCGCCTTCACTGCGCGGGGGCTGCCCGACCTGCAGCCCTGGCACCGGTGGGAGTTCGCCAGCGAACCCGACGCCGCCCGCATCAACGGTATGAATTGGCGCGGCTACGAGCGCGCCGAGCAGGCGGTGTTCGACGAACTGCAGGCGCATCTGGCGGCCAACGCCACCCCCGGCCGCTACCGCTACCAGGCCGGCAGCACCCTGGGGGCACGCGGCGGCGCCACGGACTGGAATCGCAGCCAGGTGCTGATGCCCGCCGGTGCGGTGCGCGGCGGCGTGCTGATGCTGCACGGCTTGAGCGATTCGCCCTACAGCCTGCGGCATCTTGCCCAGCGCTACACGGCGCAGGGCTTCGTGGTGGTGATACCGCGCATGCCGGGCCACGGCACCGCGCCTTCGGGCCTGCGCCAGGCCCAGTGGATGGACTGGCTGGCTGCCGCCGAACTTGGCGCGCGTGAAGTGAAGGCCCGCACCGGTGCCGGCAAACCCTTCCACCTGCTGGGCTATTCCAACGGCGCGGCGCTGGCGCTCAAGTACGCGATGGACCGCGTGGACATCAACGGCAGCGAAGGCCTGCCGGCGCCCGACCGGATGGTGATGGTTTCGCCAATGATCGGCATCGGCCGGCTGGCGGCCTTCGCGCGCCTGATGCCGCTGCTGGGCGGCATTCCCTATTTCGAGAAATCGCGCTGGCTGGACGTGCAGCCGGAGTTCAATCCGTTCAAGTACAACTCGTTCCCGGTGAACGGCGTGCGGCAATCGTGGCTGCTGACCGGCGTGGTGCAGGCGCAGCTGCTGCAGCTGCGCTCGATCGGCCGCAGCGAGCGGCTGCCGCCGATCCTGGCGTTCCAGTCGGTGCTGGACGGCACCGTCAGCACGGCGGCGGTGGTGCGCAACCTGTTCGACCAGTTGCCCGCCAACGGCAGCGAACTGGTGCTGTTCGACATCAACCGGCAGGCCGTGCTGGCGCCGATGTTCACCCAGTCGGCCAACGCCCTGGTCGAGACGCTTCAGCCCGGCGACGCGCACACGTATCGGCTCACCGTGGTGGGCAACGTGGACGCCGACACCGCCAACATCGCCGAACGTCGGCTTGAGCCCGGCCAGCGCCAGGCGGTGCTGCGGCCGCTGGCGCTGTCCTACCCGGCGGACGTGTATTCACTGTCGCACGTGGCGCTGCCGTTCCCCATGGACGACCCGCTGTATGGGCTGCAGCCACGCATGGACGAGGACTACGGCATCCGGATCGGCACGATGGCCCTGCACGGCGAGCGCGGCGCGCTGTCGGTGGCCGCCGAGCAGCTGATGCGGCTGAGCTGCAACCCGTTCTACGATTACCTGGCGCAGCGCGTGGACGAAGCCATCGAGGCCGACCTGCCGCCGCCTGCCCAACCCTGAAATTCAACGTTGCAGGGCTACCCCGGGCTTCGTTGGCACGGGCGGCGTAACATCGCGGCTTGTCCACTATCCCGAGCCGCCCATGACTGTTTCCCTGCACACCGCTTCCGTTCCCGTCTTCCAGCAGATGCTGGGTGGGCTTTCCGATGTGCTGGCCAAGGCGGCCGCCCACGCCGCCGAGCGCAAGATCGACCCCCATGCGTACCTGCAGGCGCGCCTGTACCCGGACATGTTCCCGCTGCTGCGCCAGGTGCAGATCGCCTGTGACTTCGCCAAATCGGTGTCGGCGCGCCTGGCGCAGGCCGAGGTGCCGGCGTGGGAAGACAACGAAGCCAGCTTCGACGACCTGCAGGCGCGCATCGCCCGCACGCAGGCGTTCATCGCGGGCCTGGATGCCGCCGCTTTCGAAGGCGCGGACGCGCGCGAGATCGTGCTGCGCCCCGGCACGCCGAAAGAAAAGCGCCTCGGCGGCCAGGCCTACGTGCTGGCCTACGGCCTGCCGCAGTTCTTCTTCCACGTCACCACCGCGTACGCTCTGCTGCGCCACGCCGGCATCGAAGTCGGCAAGCGCGACTTCATGGGCAAGTACTGAGCCCTCACTGCTTCATGTCCGGCCGACCCTCGGTGAGGGGCGGCCGGACGGCGCGCTCAGGGTTGGGTGTTGGCCAGGGCGTACAGGAACTCGGCGTAGAAGACCGCCTGCCGGTCAATGCCGGCCAGCTTGGGGTCCTTGGCATCGATCAGGTACCACTCGTCGGGCGCATGCATCTGGCCGCCCTGGCCGATGCCCACGAACACCGCCGGCAGTGACACCGGCGGGTCGGTGAAGCGGTAGCCGGGCCAGGATCCCGCCAGGCGCGGATTGAGCGTGTGGGGCAGGCCGGCGCCAGCCAGCGCGGTCACCAGGGCGTCGACAATGGCCGATTCGCGCGGCGTCTCGGTGGGGCCATAAATGCCGCCGGGGACGATTTCGATATCGGTGAAGCCGCGCTTGTCGAGGTGGGCGCGCAGCTTGGCCACCACTTCGTCGGCACGCATGTCGGGCACCAGCCGGAAATCGATCTTGGCCTCGGCGCGCGACGGCATGGACGTCTTGCCGCCCGGCCCGGTGTAGCCGCCGACCAGGCCCTGGATGTTGACGGTGGGCTGCGATGCCAGCCGCGCCAGGCTGGTGCGGAAGTCTTCGCCGGCAATCCAGCCCTGCACTTTCAGGTTCTTCTTGATCGCCGCCTCGGCGGCCGGCTGCAGGCCGGCATCGATCAGCGCGAGCTGCTCGGCGGAAAGCGGCCGCACCCGGTCCATCCAGCCATCGATGGCCGGCGTGTAGCCGTCGTCGGCCACCAGGGTGTCCAGCGCTTTGACCAGGCGCCATGCGGGGTTTTCCACGCGCGCGGCGTTCATCGAGTGGATTTCCATGCCCGGGCCGCGACCCGAGCGGGCGCCATCGGCCACCAGCTGGATTTCAGCCACGCCCTTGGCGCCCAGGAAGATTTCAACGCCGCCGTCTTCGCCCTGCCAGGCCACGGGCAGGATCACGCCCACGGCGTCGGCCAGGGCCTTGGCGACTTCCGGTTCGCTGGTGATCTGGCCGAAATGTTCGGACCCGGTTTCTTCTTCGCCCTCGGCCACCAGCACGATGTTGACCGGCAGGGGCGTGCCGGTGGTCCTGAAGGCGCGGATGGCGGTGAGGAAGGTGGATTCCGGGCCTTTCTGGTTGATGGCGCCGCGGGCAATCATCACGGTCTTGCCGCCTTCGCGCTCCACCAGTTTTCCTTCCAGCGGCGGGCTGGTCCATTCACTGGCGTCGAACTGCTTCACGTCGTACATGAAGTACACGGCAAGGGTGGTGGGTGCGCCAGCGTCCAGGCGGGCGAAGACGCCGGGTGCGCCGTCGGTGGGAATGATCCGCGCGGTGTCGAAGCCCGCGTCCAGCAGCATGCGCTGCATCAGTTCGGCGCCTTCCTGGCGGTTGAGTTTTTCGGCGTTGATCGACGGCAGTGCGATCCACTCGCGCAGGCGGGCGAGGGCCTGGTCGTGGTCGGCGGCGATGGCGTCGCTGAGCACGGTGCGCGTCTGTGCCGGCATCGTCGGCGCGGCGGGCTGGGCCGTGGCCACGCCCGCCAGGGCACAGGCAAGGCTGGCGCCCAGCAAACAAAGGGTTTGTCTAAGCATGGTCTGCGCACCTTGCAAGGGGGTGAGCCCTGAGTATGCCGGACGATGAACGGCCCGTGCGCGGCCAGGACCCGCCGCGGCTGAACAACGCCTCCGGCGGGTGCAGCGTGCGCGAAGCGCACGGCGCCGCCGGCGCCGCGCCCATCTACTCACTTGGGTGAATAACCAAAAAAAGGCCGCGCAGTGCGCGGCCTTTTTCCTGGGGACTGCGGCATGCCGTTACGGTGCGGGCGGAGCCACGGCCTCGGCCCGCGATGCATCGCGCGCGGCCTTGAACGCATTGCCTTCGACGTAGTTGGGCCAGGCGTCGTTGTTGGCCAGCGTGCGGCCTACGCCGTACAGCGCGTACAGGTCCTGCACCACGCCGCGCAGGTCCCAGTTGGCGTCGAACTCATCGGCGGGCTTGTGGTAAAGCGCCGTGGTGTAGTTGGCCTGCACCTGGCGGCCGAATTCGACGCCCTTCTCGACGTGGTCGATGCCGCCCTTGGCATACAGCGCCGGCACGCCGTACTTGGCGAAGCTGAAGTGGTCGGAGCGGAAGAAGAAGCCCTTCTCGACGCCGTCCTCTTCCACCAGCGTGCGCTCCTGCTTTTCAGCGATCGGGCGCAGCACGTCGTCCAGCTCCGAATTGCCCAGGCCGATCACCACCATGTCCCTGGTTGGGCCCACCACCGACATCGCGTCGAGGTTGACCACCGCCACCGTGTCCTTGAGCGGGATCACCGGGTTGGCCGCGTAGTACTTCGAACCCAGCAGGCCCGACTCCTCCAGCGTCACCATCAGGAACACCACGCTGCGCGCCGGCTTGGCGTTCTGCACCGCGAACATCTCGGCGATCTCCAGCACGCCGGCCACGCCCGTGGCGTTGTCGATGGCGCCGTTGTAGACGTGGTCCTCGGCTTCCGTCGGCGCGGCGGCCTTGTCGCCGCCGTGGGTGGCGCTGTGGTCGCCCAGGTGGTCCCAGTGCGCCGTGTAGACAATGGCCTCATCGGGGCGCTCGACGCCCGGCAGCTTGGCCAGGATGTTCTTCGAGCTGGCCTCGCTGACGCTGCTGGTGAGCGAAGCGGCAAACGTGGCGTCGCCGAGGGCCACCGGCTTGAAGCCCGGCTTGTTGGCCGCGGCGCGCAGGGTTTCCAGGTCCAGGCCGGCGTCGGTGAACAGCTGCGCGGCCACTTCACCGGTCAGCCAGCCCTGCATCGGCAGGCGCGGCTCGGGGTCGGCGCTGGTGGGCAGGTCGTACTGCGCGCCCGACCAGCTGTTCTTGACCACGTCCCAGCCGTAACCGGCGCCGGCGTCGTCGTGGATGATCAGCGCGGCCGACGCGCCCTGGCGAGCGGCTTCCTCGAACTTGTAGGTCCAGCGGCCGTAGTAGGTCATCTTCTTGCCGCTGAACAGTTCGGTGTCGCCGGCGTGGAAGCCGGGGTCGTTCACCAGCATCACGACGGTCTTGCCCTTCACGTCCAGGCCTTCGTAGTCGTTCCAGCCGGCCTCGGGCGCGTTCACGCCGTAGCCCACGAACACCATCGGGCTGTCGGCCACGTCCACCTGCAGCTGCGCGGTGCGGGTGCCCAGCGCCATCTGCGTGCCGAAGGCCAGCGGGCGGGCTTCACCGTTGAGCGTCATGGACGCGGTGCTGGCGGCCTCGTCGGCGGTGGTCACCACCATCGGCACGTCCTGGAACCAGCTGTCGCCGTTGCCCGGCTGCAGGCCCAGGCGCTTGAACTGCGCCACGACGTAATCGGCGGTTTTCTGTTCGCCGTCGGTGCCCGGGGCGCGGCCGCCGAACTCGTCGGACGACAGCACCTGGACATGCTGGCTGAAGTCTTCGGCCGAGATTTCCGGGCCGAAGCCGTGCTTGACCGGGGCAGCTTCGCCAACCGCGCGGGGCCCGGGGGCCGGCGGGGGGGGGGGGCGCGCCCCCCCCCCCGGCGGGGGGGGGCAAAAAAACCTGAGGGGGGTAGTGGTGGGGGGGTACTCACCA
>NZ_JAIBFH010000215.1 GCF_019459675.1 Arenimonas sp. | reverse complement strand
CGGGCCATGACCTCGTCTTCGCTGGTGGTGCCAAGGGACATGGCCACGCTTTGCGCAGCATCCACCCTCAGGTTCACCACCGCGGGAACGGCATCGTGCGGCGACTGCGCAAGCAGCCGCTGCCTGATCAGTTCGATCATGTAGTCGCGGTTCGGCAAGCCCGTGGCGGCGTCGTGCACGCGCAAATAATCAATTTCGGCCTCGGCGACATGGCGGCGCGCGATCTCGTAGGCCATCGCCACGTAGTCGCCCATGCTTGCGGCGAAGGTGGTTTCCTCGCGCGACCATATCCGGGCGCCCTGGATGCTTTCATGGCATATCACCCCATGCAGCTCGCCGCCGACGAAGGCCGGCGCGTCCAGCACGGCGTGGATGCGGTGGCGCTGGAGGTAATCGCGCAGCGCCTGGTGGGAATTGGCCGCCGCCGGTTCGTCCTGGATTTCGGAGGTCTCGAAGGTGCGCACGTCGGCAAGCGCCGCAATGTAGTCGTCGCCTTCGAGAGAAAGTACTTCCAGCAGCGCAACCGGCCGGTGTCCGCCGCTGGCGCCGTCGTAGGAATGGATGCAGTGCAGCCGCTGCCCCGGCACGTCGTAGCGCCAGACGCTGACGCGGTCGATCCTGAGGGCATTGGCGGAAGCCTCGCAGATGGCGCCAATGGCCGTTTCGAAGGTGCAATCGGGCCGCCACAGGGCGCGCGTCAGCGCCACCAGGGTCTTCGTGAACCGCTCGCTGGCTGACTCGACCAGGACCGGCGAAGGCGGCGCTGAAGTTACCGCAGACGTCCGTAGCGAGGGCATCCGCTGCCTCCTGTGCTTTTACCTGCAAAGCTAGCACAGCGCCGCCTGGCCATCGGGCCAGGGGCCAGGCCAGCGGGCGGAGGGGCCCATCGGAGGCCAGCCTTGGTTCCTTTCATCCGGATGAAGCGATATAGTCCCGGAACACGCGAGAGAGGCCTGCATGCCCAAGCTCAGCTTCGAGTTCTACCCGCCCAAGACCGACGACCAGCGCGCCCAGCTTGACCGGACGGTACGCAAGCTCAAGGCGCATGCGCCTGAATTCGTGTCGGTCACCTTTGGCGCCGGCGGCTCAACGCTGTCCTACACCGCCGAAACCGTACGCAGCCTGCGCGACACCCACGGCCTCAACGGCGTGCCGCACCTGAGCTGCGTCGGCGGCACGCGCGAAGAAATCCGCGGGCTGCTGGCCGAATACCGCGCCCAGGGCTGCAGCCGCATCGTGGCCCTGCGCGGCGACCTGCCTTCGGGCATGGCGCGCGCCGGCGACCTGCACTACGCGTCCGACCTGGTGCGCTTCATCCGCGACGAACACGGCGACCACTTCCACATCGAAGTGGGCTGCTACCCCGAAACCCACCCGCAGTCCGAAGACGCCCTGGCCGACATCCGCCACTTCAGGACCAAGGTGGACGCCGGCGCCGACAGCGCCATCACCCAGTACTTCTTCAACGCCGACGCCTACTTCCGCTTCGTGGACGACGTACGCAAGGCCGGCATCACCATCCCGGTCGTGCCCGGCATCATGCCCATCTCCAATTTCAGCCAGCTCAAGCGTTTCTCCGAAGCCTGCGGCGCCGAGATCCCGCGCTGGATCGGCAAGCGCATGCAGGCCTACGGCGACGACGCCGACAGCGTGCGCGAGTTCGCGGCCGACATCGTTGCCGGCATGTGCCGCCGCCTGGTGGACGCGGGCGCGCCGGAGCTGCATTTCTACACGCTGAACCTGGCCCGGCCGACCGAAGCGGTGCTCACCCGCCTGGGCTGACAACGCGCTAACCTGCGGCCCATGGTCCGCACCCTTCCCTGGTTTGCCCTCGCACTTTGCTGCCTGCTGGCCTGGGCCACGCCCGCGTCGGCCCAAGGTATCCGTCGCTGCGTGGCGGCCGACGGCACCAGCGTGTTCACCGACCGCGCCTGCAGCGAAATGGACTCGGTGCCGATGCAGGCGCCGCCTTCCGCCGAGGGCAACCTGGGCAGCGGTTTGCGCGGCGGCTTCGCCCAGGCGGGCTGCGCGCGCAGCCCCGGCCAACTGCTGGACCGGGTGCGCACCGCGCTGGAGGCCCGCGACGTCAACCGCCTCGCCAGCCACTACCACTGGACCGGCACCGGTTCGGGCAGCGGCCGGCGCCTGATGGACGAACTGGAGGCCATCGCCGGCCAGGCGCTGGTGTCGGTGGAGCTGGTTTACCCGCAGCCACCGCCCGAGCCGCTGCCGCGGGCGGAAATCACGCTCGCGCCCGGCGAACCGGTGCCGGACTTCGCCCTGCCCGCCGCCGGCCCCGCAGACGCGCCCCAGCCCCGTCACCTGCGCGTGCTGCAGATGCGCAGCGACCGGGCCGAACAGGCCAGCGGCACCGTATTCCAGCTGCGCCGCAACGCCGGCTGCTGGTGGATCGAACTGTGAGACCGGGCCGGGCCTGAACGGATAAACTGGCGCCCTGTCTCCAGGAGTCCGCCATGTCGCAGCCCTACCCCGAACACATCTGGCACAACGGCGTGATCAAGCCGTGGGCCGACGCCACCGTTCACGTCATGGCGCATGGCCTGCACTACGGATCGTCGGTGTTCGAGGGCATCCGCAGCTACGCCACGCCCAACGGCCAGGCCATCTTCCGCCTCACCGAACATCTCAAGCGCCTGTACGCGTCGGCCAAGATCTACGACATGTACATGCCCTACGACGTGCCCACGCTGGCCCAGGCCTGCCGCGACGTCATCACCGCCAATGGCCTGGAAAAAGCCTACCTGCGGCCCATCGCCTACCGCGGCCTGGGCGGCTTCGGCCTGTCGGCCGACACCCCTACCGACCTGGCCATTGCCGCCTGGCACATGGGCCCCTACCTGGGCCCGGACGTGCTGGAAGCCGGCATTGATGCCTGTGTTTCCAGCTGGCAGCGCTTCGCGCCCAACACCATTCCCGCGGGCGCCAAGGCCGGCGGCAATTATCTTTCCGGCCAGCTGGTGGCGCGCGAAGCGCGTCGCCTGGGCTTCGGCGAAGGCATCGCGCTGGCGTCCACCGGCCTGCTCAGCGAAGGCGCGGGCGAAAACCTGTTCCTGGTGATGGACGGCGCGCTGCACACCACGCCCATCAGCGCGGCGCTGCTCAACGGCATCACCCGCAACTCGATCATCACCCTGGCCAAGGCCAACGGCATCGAGTGCGTGGAGCGCGACATCCCGCGCGAATACCTCTACCTGTGCGACGAACTCTTCATGTGCGGCACCGCCGCCGAGATCACGCCCATCCGCTCAGTGGACGGCCGGCAGGTCGGCGCCGGCAAGCCCGGCCCGGTCACGCGCCGCGTGCAGGATTTGTTCTTCGGCCTGTTCGACGGCCGCACGCCCGACACCCGCGGCTGGCTGGAGTACGTCTAAAACGGGCCCGGGGCCCCGTCAGTCCTGCGCGAAGCGCAGGATGGCCACCGCGCCCAGCTCCGGGCGCGGCGCGATGCTCACCTGCCACTCGTACAGGTCGCACAGGCGGCGGACGATGGACAGGCCGATGCCGCCGCCCACCGTGCCACCGGCGCCGGAGCCGCGGTAGCCGCGTTCGAACAGGCGCGCGGCGTCCTCTTCGCTCAGGCCCGGCCCGGTGTCTTCGATACGCACCTGGTGCGCTTCCACCACGATGCGCACTTCGCCCTGGCTGGTGTACTTGCAGGCGTTGCCGATCAGGTTGCCCAGCGCCACGGCCAGCACCGCCTCGGGCGCTTCGGCAACGGCGTCCGGGTCGCCCTCCACGATCACTTCCAGGGGCTTGCCGCCCAGCTGCGTACGGCTGGCGTCGGCCAGCTGCTGGCACAGCTTGAGCAGCGGCGTGTGGCCGATGCCGCGCTCGTTGCGCGACAGCAGCAGCAGCGCCGTGGTGAGGTCAGTGCTCTGCACCGCCGCGCGCTCGATGCGCAGCAGGCGCTGCCGGGTTTTCTCCGGCAGGTCGGGGTTGGCCAGCAGCAGCTCGGTGGCGCCGCGGATCACCGACAGCGGCGTGCGCAGCTCGTGGCTGACGTCGGAATTGAACTCGCGGTCGCGCTTCACCAGCGCCGTCATCTGCTCGGCGTAGTCGTCCAGCACGGCGGCCAGCTGGCCCACTTCGTCGTTGGCAAAGTGCGGCGCCAGCTTCTTGGGCTTTTCGCTGCCGGCCATGCCCTTCATGCGATGGGCCAGTTCGGTCAGCGGGCTGATCACGCGCTTGGACGACCAGAAGCCGATCACCAGCGACATCAGCGAGAACAGGGCCACCACGCCGATCAGCATGTACATCAACTGCTTCTGGCTGGCGCGCTGCTGGCTGATGTCGTAGCGAAGGAAGAACCAGAGGTCATCGTCCTTCTTCACCGCCAGCTTGTAGGTGCGGATATCGCCGTCTTCGTCCGGCCCGCTGATCTCGTGCACGCCTTCGGGCAGGTTCTGCCAGTTGAAGGGCACGTTGCCGAACTTGCGTTCGCTGAAGATGAAGCCCCTGATGCTTTGGAACTCGACGCCGATCGGATCCTTGCCCTCGGGATCGGCGTAGTAGCCGGCCGCGTAGTCTTGCACGTTGCCGTAAAGCGCCTCGCCGATCAGCTGGTCTTCAAGCCGCTCGCGCAGCAGCACCGTCGCCGTGGCGAACAGCGCCGTCAGGCCGAAGCCCAGCAGGAAGAACGACAGGATGATCCGGCTGCGAAGCCTACGCCGGTAGCGCATTGGCTTCAGCTCGCTTCGAGGTCGGCAATCCGGTAGCCGATGCCGTGACGGGTCTGGATCAGCGCCTTCTCGAACGGCTTGTCCACCGCGGCGCGCAGGCCATGGATGTGCACGCGCAGCGAATCGCTGTCGGGAAGTTCTTCACCCCAGACGCGCGTTTCAAGCTCCTGGCGGGTCACCACCGAAGGCGACGCCTCCATCAGCGACTGCAGGATTTTCAGGGCCGTGGGGTTGAGCTGCAGCAGCTTGCCGCCGCGGCGCACTTCCAGCGTGTCCAGGTTGTACTCCAGGTCGGCCACCAGCAGCACGCGGGGCTGGGCGGCCTTGCCGCGCCGGGCCAGCACGGCCAGGCGGGCTTCCACTTCCTGCAGCGCGAAGGGCTTCACCAGGTAGTCGTCGGCGCCGGAATCGAAGCCTTCCAGCTTGTTGTCCAGGGAATCGCGGGCCGTCAGCATCAGCACCGGCGTCTGCTTGCGGCCTTCCTGCCGCAGCTTGCGGCAGACCTCCAGCCCATCCATGCCTGGCAGGTTGAGGTCGAGCACGATGGCGTCGAAGTCGTTGACCACGGCCAGGTGCAGGCCGGTAACGCCGTCCGCCGCGTAGTCCACCGTGTGGCCGCGGTCCTCGAGGTAATCCCCGAGGTTGGCGGCGATGTCACGGTTGTCCTCAACCACCAGGATTCTCACGGGCTAGTTCCTGACCGGCAGAGTGATTCGCTGGGCTTTCTGCATGGTGTCCTGGTCCGCGGTGCGGCGGCGGTTGCGCTCGGCCACGGTCATGCAGGTGGTGATCTCGCGGCGGCTGCCGGTGCGGGCTTCGCGGGTGCAGACCAGGCGGCTGTCGGCAGCGCCCTGGGTCAGCAGCATGTTGGTTCGTTCCTGGACGTTGTACAGCTCGACCTTGCGGTCGGCCGACAGTTCGTCGGGCGTCTTGCCGCCTTCGAGCATGCTGGCCATGCGGTCGAGCGACGCACGCACGTCGCTGCGCTCGGCCGAGGAAAGTTCGGCATAAGTCTTGCCGTCGGCCAGGTCCTTTTCGATCTTGGCGCGCTGCGCGGCGAAATCACCGGCGTCGACGGACACGGAATTTTCGGCCAGCGCGATCGGCGCGGCGGCGAGTGCGATCAACAGTACGAACATCTTGAACAAGGCGGTGCTCCTTTTTTAACGGGGGGTGTCCCCAGAATACTGACAGACGGGGAGAGATTGCACAGTCCGGGCAGAAAAAGGCCCGGGGACGCTTGGAGGCGCCTGCCCGGGCCGAAAGGTTGCTACTGCCCCGATTGCCGTAATCCGCGGGATGCCGCTCTGACGAGGAGGACCTTGCAGGGTTTCCGGCTTGCCAAGCCTAGGCCCGGACGTATTAAGACCCCGTTAAATCGCTCTCAGGCTTTGGTTAAGCCAGGCTTCCGGCGGGCGGCGGCCTTGGCCGGCCGGGCTTTGGGGCGAACGCTGGCGGCCAGGAAATCGATGATGGCCCCGGCCACATCCACCCCGGTGGCGCCCTCGATGCCCTCCAGACCGGGGCTTGAGTTCACTTCCAGCACCAATGGACCCCTTTTCGAGCGCAGAAGGTCCACGCCTGCAACACCGAGCCCCATCACCCGGGCCGCCCGCAGGGCAGTGTCGATTTCGGCCGGCGTGAGCTTGATCTTGCTGGCCTTGCCGCCCCGGTGCAGGTTGGAGCGGAACTCGCCCTCGCTGGCCTGCCGGCGCATGGCCGCCACGACTTTGCCGCCCACCACGAAGCAGCGAATGTCCGACCCCTTGGCTTCGGCGATGAACTCCTGCACCAGGAAATTGGCATACAGGCCGCGGAAGGCTTCGATGACGCTGCGCGAGGCGCCGGCGTTTTCGGCCAGGATCACGCCGGTGCCCTGCGTACCCTCGTTGAGCTTGATCACGTGCGGCGGCTTGCCCAGCATGCCCAGCAGGTCCCCGGTGTCGTCGGGGTTGTCGCCGAATACGGTCAGCGGCAGGTCCAGGCCTTCGCCGGCCAGCATCTGGTGGCAGCGCAGCTTGTCGCGCGCGCGCAGCACGGCGTCCGAGCCGTTGGGAGTGAACGCGCCCATCAGTTCGAACTGGCGCAGCACCGCCGTGCCGTAGAAGGTGACCGAGGCGCCGATGCGCGGGATCACCGCGTCGATGCCCGCCAGCGGCTTGCCCTTGTAGCGCAGCAGGAACTGCCCGGGTGCGATCTGCATGTAGCAGCGCAACGGGTCGAGCACGCGCACCACGTGGCCGCGCTGGCGGCCGGCTTCCACCAGGCGCTGGGTCGAGTAAAGCTTGGCATTGCGGGAGAGGATGGCGAGTTTCACGGCGGCAGCAGGCCTTCGGGCGGATCGCCCTGGCGGAAGGAACTGGCCGGATCGACCAGGAAACGCCCCGCCAGTGCAGTCCGGCCGAGCAGCATGGGGAAGAGCATGTTCCGCCGATGTGTCAGGTTCACTTCGGCGTCCCATTCCAGGCCCGCCAGCCGCAGCCGGGTCTGGATGAAAATGCGTTCAGTGGTGTGGCCACCCGAATCGGTCACCTGGCGGCGGTCGATCACGGCCGCTTCGGCGGGCTGCGGCGCCTGGCCGTGCACGCCGGTGTCCAGCACGAAGCGCACGAACTCGCGGCCATCGCGCGCGAACACTTCCTGGTCCTGCACGTGCAGCGCCGACGACCGGGCGCCGGTGTCCACCTTGGCACGCACCGCCACGATGCCCAGGGCAGGCAGCGACAGCCATTCGCGCCAGCCCAGAAGGACGGGGTCAGGCATGGCTTCCTCCGAGGGGTGGGCAGGGTCCCGGGCGAGCGCCGCAGGCTGCGGCGGCTCCGGGAGCGTGCGAAGTCTAAGCCAATGCCCGCCGCCTGGCATCCGTCAGCCGCGGGGAACCGGCGCCACGCCGCCGTAAGCCGGGGCAGCCGCGGGCAGCAGAGGCAGGGGCTCTCCCTCGATCTGTTCGAAGGCGCGCGCGGACAGTGCAAAACACGCCGCAAGAAAACCGACGTAGCACAGCGACACCAGGGCAAGCGCGCGCCCGGCGCCCGGGCTGCCCAGGCGCCGCCACGCGGACTCACCGCCGAAAATTGCGAAGCCGTGCATGGCCAACACCAGCGCCAGGAAAAAGCGCGGCTCCACCGGGAAGGGGATGCAGAAGAACACGTGCACCACGAGGCCCGCCAAGCCCACCATGCCCGGCAGCGAACGTCCGCCGCCGGCGAATCGCAGCGCCACCACCAGGCCGCCCAGGAACAGCAGGGAATAATTGGCGAGCGAGAAAAGCAGCCGGCTGCGTCGCACGTCGTCCACGTAGACGCTGGGGTAGCTGATGTCCACGCCGTTGAACAGGTGCCGGGCGTAAATGCCGGCGAAATCCAGCGGATGCGCCGCCACCAGGCCCAGGTACTGCGGCAGCGCCAGCCAGCCCGTGATGCCCTCTTCCTCCAGCAGCGCCAGGCCCGTCGGCTCGGCGAACACGACCATGCCGGTGTAGGACTCGTCCACGCTCCATTCGATCTTCTGCATCTTCAGGCCGTTGGTCAGCTGGCCGTTGAGCACGCGCAGGCCCTCGGTCTTGACCGGCCCGGCGGCTTCATTCCGATGCTGTGCGTACACCTGGTTCACCAGGAACATCGCCAGCAGCGCAGCGGTGAATACCGCCACGCCCGCCGCCATCCGGGGCCGCGGCACCGCGCCGGCCCGCGCCTGCATCCACACCAGCGCCAGCACGAACGGCACGCAAACGATGTAGTTCGAACGCGACAGAATGGCGGCGGCCACCCACAGGCCGGCCAACCCGAACGACGCCACCGGGTACCGGCCCGGATCAAGCGCGCGGTTGAGCGCCAGCACCAGGAAGTACAGCGCGAAGTAGTCGCTGGACGGATAAAGGAAATAGCCGCGGAAAAAATAGAAGACCACGGCCGCGAACACCAGGGTCCGGGCCATCGATGCCGGCTGCCCCAGCAGCCGCGAGAACAGGGCCGGCAGGCTCACCGTGGTGAGGGCGGCGAACAGCAGCGCGGCGAACACCCGGAACGTGGCGACGTCGTCGGTGCCCAGCCAGGTGGACACCCCGTAGACGGCCCCGCTGATGGCGAACACCACGAAGCCGCGGTATTCGACGAACGACCGGTAGGGGTTGTCCGCGGCGAACAGCGACTTCGCCACCTCCCAGGTCTCGAACGAGTCGCCGCGGAAGCCCAGGTCCCGGTTCATGGCGCCAAACACCACCATCGCCAGGAAGGCCAACGCGAACGGGATGACCGCGCGCGCCGCGCGGGCAGCGCCGGTGGCGCCAGCCTGCGGGACCGGGAGGGGTGGGCGATCGTTCGACAAAAACAGACCCTCGGGCGTGCGCGAGTGCCCCGCGTGGCGGTGGCCCGGGAGCCTGATCCGGCCAGCGAGGGCAAGAAAAGCCAAGCCGCCGGCCTGGCCCTTGGGTGCGTGGAGCGGGTGAAGGGAATCGAACCCTCGTCAGTTGCTTGGGAAGCAACAGCTCTACCATTGAGCTACACCCGCGAACGCCCCGGATTATGCGGGCCGCCACGACCGGCCGCAACGCGATAAAATCGCGCTCATGAAGATCACCCTCAACGGCCAGGCCCGACACCTCGACCCCGGCACCACGCTCGAAGCCCTGCTCGTGCAGGCCGGCCATGCCGGCCGCAAGGTCGCGGTGGAGGTCAACCTGGACGTGGTGCCGCGCAGCCGCCACCCCAGCCACGTGCTGGCCGAAGGCGACCGCGTGGAGATCATCCAGGCCATCGGCGGCGGATGACCACGCTGCTCCGCGGCTGAACCTCTTCTTAAGAAAGGGTTAACTCGCACCGTCAATCGGGCCATAATCCGGGCATGAACCGCACGCCCGACGCCCCGAATGCCGATCCGCTCGTGATCGCCGGCATCACCTACCGCTCCCGCCTGCTGACCGGCACGGGCAAGTTCACCGGTCTGGAACAGACCCGCCTGGCCACCGAGGCCGCGGGGGCGCAGATCGTCACGGTGGCGATCCGCCGCAGCAACATCGGCCAGAACCCCGGCGAACCCAACCTGCTGGACGTGCTGCCGCCCGACCGCTACACGCTGCTGCCCAACACCGCCGGCTGCTACACCGCCGACGACGCGGTGCGCACCTGCCGCCTGGCGCGCGAACTGCTGGATGGCCACAAGCTGGTGAAGCTCGAAGTGCTGGGCGACGCACGCACGCTCTACCCCGACGTGGTGCAGACGATCAAGGCGGCCGAGATCCTGGTGGCCGAAGGTTTCGACGTGATGGTGTACACGTCCGACGACCCGATCATCGCCAAGCGCCTGGAAGAAATTGGCTGCGTGGCCATCATGCCGCTGGCCGCCCCGATCGGATCGGGCCTGGGCGTGCAGAACCGCTGGTCCATTCTGGAAATCGTCGAGAACGCCAGGGTGCCCGTGCTGGTGGACGCCGGCGTAGGCACGGCGTCCGACGCGGCCATCGCCATGGAGCTGGGCTGCGACGGCGTACTGATGAACACCGCCATTGCCGGTGCACGCGACCCGGTGCTGATGGCCAGCGCGATGCGCAAGGCGGTCGAGGCCGGCCGGGAGGCCTTCCTGGCCGGCCGCATCCCCAAGAAGCGCAACGCCAGCGCGTCGTCGCCCATCGACGGTCACTTCCTCTGATGATGGCCACGGGCATGTCCGGCGACAGCGACGACAGCGCCCCGCCAGCGGCCCTGCGCAACCGCCCGATCCGCAGCTTCGTGCTGCGCCAGGGCCGGCAGACCGTCGCCCAGAAGCGCGCCTTCGAACTGTATTGGGACGCGCACGGGCTGGACTACACCGCGGCGCCGCGCGACTTCGACGCGGTCTTCGGCCGCCGCGCTCCGCGCGTGCTGGAAATAGGCTTCGGCAACGGCGAGCAGCTGCGGTTCGCGGCGCAGCGCGAGCCCGGCCGCGATTTCATCGGCGTTGAAGTGCACGGTCCCGGCGTGGGCCGGCTGCTGAACGGCGCCGGCGAGGCTGGCCTGGCCAACCTGCGCGTCTACCAGCACGACGCGGTGGAAGTACTGCAGCACGAGATCGCCCCGGCGTCGCTGGACGAAGTGCGCATCTACTTCCCCGACCCCTGGCACAAGAAGCGCCACAACAAGCGCCGCCTGGTGCAGCCGGGCTTCGTCGGCCTGCTGTGCGAACGCCTGCGCCCCGGCGGCCTGCTGCACCTGGCCACCGACTGGGAAAACTACGCCGAGCACATGTGGGACGTGCTGGACGCCGAGCCGCGCCTGCACAACCGCGCCGGTGCGCGCGGCTTCGTACCGCGGCCGGAATGGCGGCGGCAAACGCACTTCGAGACCCGCGGCCTGAAACTGGGCCACGGTGTCTGGGACCTGCTGTACGACCGGACCTGAGGGCGCATCCCGCATGGAAACCGGCCTGGTCCTGACTCGCGACATGATGCTCGTGCTGGGCTTGGTGGGCTTCACCATCGCGATGTTCATGTTCGAACGCATCCGCGCCGACGCCACCGCGCTGGTGGTGCTGGTGGTGCTGGGGCTGACGGGGCTGGTGCCGGCCAACCAGCTGTTCGATGGTTTTTCCGGCAACGCCGTCATCGCGGTGATCGCCACGATGATCCTGGGGGCGGGCCTGGACCGCACCGGCGCGCTCAACCGGCTGGCGGTGTGGCTGCTGCGCGTGTCCAAGGGCATGGAAGAGCGCCTGATCCTGCTGACCTCGGCCATGGCCGGGCTGATGTCGGGCTTCATGCAGAACCCGTCGGTGATGGCGCTGTTCCTGCCGGTGGCCTCGCGCGTGTCCAGCCGGTCGGGCATCGGCCTGTCGCGGCTGCTGATGCCGGTGGCGGCGGCCATCGTCATGGGCGGCGGCCTGACCATGATCGGCAACTCGCCGCTGATGCTGCTCAACGACCTGCTGGTGGCCGCCAACCGCAACCTGCCCTCGGGCGTGGCCACGCTGCAGCCGCTGCCGATGTTCGCGCCGCTGCCCATTGGCCTGGTGCTGCTGCTGGCGGGCCTGGCCTACTTCCGCTGGCGCGGCCCGAGGGCGCTGGGCAAAGGCGAGGAAAAAGGCGTGGCGCCCAGCCGCACCCAGAGCTACTTCGCGCGCGCCTACGGCATTGATGGCGACGTCTACGAGCTCAGCGTCACCGCCGAAAGCCCGCTGGTGGGCATGTCGGTGGGCGAGGCCGAGGCGCAGCGGGACGCCCCGCTGTTGCTGGCCCTGCTCAGCGGCAACGAAGCCCGCCTGGCGCCCCCGGCCGACCAGATGATCTGGGTGGGCAGCGTGCTGGGCGTGATGGGTCCGCGCGAGGCCATCCAGGACTACGCCCAGAAAAACCTGCTTCGGATGTCGGCGCGCCTGCGCCACTTCTCCGACCTGTTCAATCCCAGCCGCTCGGGCATTTCCGAGGCGGTCATCCCGCCCACGTCGGCCTTCATCGGCAAGGCCCAGGCCCAGCTGCAGCTGCGCAAGCGCTTCGGCATCAGCCTGCTGGCGGTGAACCGTGACAACCAGGTCTGGCGCGAGGACATCCGCCGCATGCCGCTCAAGGCCGGCGACATGCTGGTGTTCCACAGCATCTGGACCGACCTGGCGCAGGCCAGCGAAAGCCGCGACTTCGTGGTGGTCACCGACTACCCCAAGGGCGCCCACCGGCCGCAGAAGCTGTGGTGGGCGCTGACCGTGTTCGTGGCGGCGATGGCGCTGGCGCTGACCACCCTGGTGCCGGTGCCGATTGCGCTGATGGCCGGCGCCGCGGCGATGATGGTCACCGGCGTGCTGAACATGGACGAGGCTTACGCGGCCGTCAGCTGGAAGACCGTGTTCCTGATGGCCTGCCTGATCCCGCTGGGCTGGGCCATGGATTCCACCGGTGCGGCCGGCTGGCTGGCCCAGCACATCCTCGCCCGCATCGGGCCCGACGTCCCGATCTGGGTGCTGGAAGCGGCCATCGGCCTGCTGGCCACGGCGTTTGCACTGGTCATCGGCAATGTCGGCGCCACCGTGGTGATGGTGCCGATGGCCATCAACGTGGCGCTGGCCGCCGGCGGCAGCCCGACGGCGTTCGCGCTGGTGGTGGCGCTGTCGGCGTCGAACAATTTCCTCAGCGTGTCCAACCCGGTGCTGGCCATGGTGACGGGGCCAGCCGGCTACCGCCCGCGCGACCTGTGGCGCATGGGTGCGCCCTTGACCCTGGTTTACCTGGCCATCGTTTTGCTGATGGTCAACCTGATGTTCTAGCCAATCACGACCACCAGCGGCACCAGCGAAGCGCCGCGGCAGGGCCCGGCCACGCACACGCCCTGCTCGAGCTCGAAGCTGGCGCCGTGCGCCGCGCAGACCAGGCGGCCCTGGTCGAGCAGGAATTTCCCGGGCGCATAGTCCATGCGCCGCCCGGCATGCGGGCAGATGTTCAGCCAGGCCTGGACGCGCGCTCCGACGCGCCGCAGCAAGACCGACTGCAGTTCGCCGGCCACCGGCAGTTCAACTTCCGACAGCCCTTCCACCGGCAGCTCGGCCAGGTGGATTAACGAACCGCTTACACTTTCCACGTCCGGCCTCGCCATACTTCGGTTCCCCGCATTCTGCCATGCCGCCAATGACCTTCCGCTTCCAGCGCCTTTTCAGCTACTGCCCCAGCAAGCCGCGCAACCCGCTGCTTCGCATCCTGGTGGGCGTCCTGGGCGTGGCGCTGCTGGCGCTGCTGGTGGTGTTCGGGCTGGTGATCGGGCTGGGCATGCTGCTGTTCGCCGCGGTGCGCCGCCTGATGCGCCCCACGGCGGCCCCGTCGCGCGCCAGCGAAGGCGTGATCGAAGGCGAGTTCGTGCACGTGGAAAAATCCCCGGGCCGCCTCGGCCTGCGCTGAGACCGCCTTCGTACCAACCCACCGCCCCGCGCGGCTAGACTTGGCGCTCAGCTCCGGAGCCGCGCCATGACCACCACCGTATTCCCCGCCCCCGCCTTGCCCTGCCTGCCCGTGCGCGGCAGCAGCGCGCAGTTCCCCGTGCATCGCATTTACTGCGTGGGCCGCAACTTCGCCGACCACGCCCGGGAAATGGGCGCCACGGTGGACCGCGGCAACCCGGTGTTCTTCATGAAGCCCGCCGACGCCATCGTGCCCGGCGGCGGTCGCGTGCCCTACCCGCCCGGTACCCGCGACCTGCACCATGAGGTGGAGCTGGTGGTGGCGCTGGGCCGGGATGCCCACGGCGAGGTCGCCACGGCCGACGCGCTGAGCCTGGTGTTCGGCTATGGCGTGGGCCTGGACCTGACGCGCCGCGACCTGCAGGCCGCCGCCAAGGCCAAGGGCATGCCCTGGGACACGGCCAAAGGGTTCGACTGTTCGGCCCCCGCCAGCGAGCTGGTCCCGGTGGCGGAGGCCGGCCCGGTCTCCACGCGCCGGCTTTGGCTGGAAGTGAACGGCCAGCTGCGCCAGCAGTCCGGCCTGGACCAGATGGTGTTCACCGTGGCCGACGTCATCCACGAGCTGTCCAGGCTCTACGTGCTCAAGGCCGGCGACCTGGTGTTCATGGGCACGCCGGCGGGCGTGGCGGCGCTGGTGCCTGGCGACCAGTTCCGCGCCGGCGTGGACGGGCTGGTTGAATTCGGCGGCCATATCGCTTGAGTGCGGCGGCGGTGTAACGTTTGGTTTCCCGCATCAAACCACCCCGGGGAGGGGCAGCATATGGGCATGGTTTCAGAGTTCAAGGAATTCGCACTGCGCGGCAACGTGGTTGACCTGGCCGTGGGCGTGGTGATCGGCGCCGCGTTCGGGAAGATCGTCGCTTCGCTGGTCAACGACATCATCATGCCCCTCGTCGGCAACATCGTCGGCGGCGTTAACTTCAACCAGCTCGCCTATGAGCTGCAGCCCGCCAGCGTTGACGCCGCGGGCGCCGAGGTTGCCGCGGTGCTGGTGAAGTACGGCGCCTTCATCCAGACCATCGTTGACTTCACGATCGTCGCTTTCGCCATCTTCATGGCGGTGAAGGTGATGAACACGCTCAAGCGCAAGCGGGTGGAAGAGCCCGCCGCCCCGCCCGCGCCCAGCGAGGAAGTGCAGCTGCTCACTGAAATCCGCGACGCGCTCAAGCGCTGAGCCACCGCCACGACGTCCTGCGCCGGCCTTCGTGGCCGGCGCCCTTTTTTTTGGAGCCACCGATGTATTTTGGGGTGGATCCCTCGGT
>NZ_JAIBFH010000207.1 GCF_019459675.1 Arenimonas sp. | reverse complement strand
GATCTTGTAGAAGCCGACCGAATCGCCCAGCCGGTCCACCCAGGCGCGGGCCTCGGCCGCCGTGGGCACGTCCAGGGCGAAGATCAGACGGTCGCGGACGGCGGTCATGGGCTTACTGGGCGTACTTGAGGCTGTCGAGCTTGAGCTGCCGGCGCTCGTTCTCCCGCAGGGTCCAGGCGTTGTTGAACAGCGCCGGCTCCCAGCTGCCATAGGTGGGGTTGGGCAGCACGAACCAGCGCTCGCCGACCCAGCCCAGGTAGGGGGCCATCGCCTGCTCGCGCCCCTGGGGGGTGTTGGCGACGATGGTCGCCATGTCGCCGATCTGGTCGCCGAACTGCATCAGCACGCGGTGGCTGCGGCCGACATGCTGGCGCCGGCAGCCCTTTTCGGAGCCTTCCTGTTCGCAGCCGTCCACGAAGAAGCCCAGGCCCAGGAACTGCTCGGGCTTGTCGATCGGGAAGCCGACCGCGCGCAGGTTCTTGAGGGTGGGCTCTTCCAGGTGGGCGGCGCGGTTGGTCACGTAATAAACCGTGACGCCGCGTGCCGCCGCGGCCTGGGCGAACTCCAGCGCGCCGGGCACGGGCGTGGCTTTCTCTTCGCGCACCCAGGCGTCCCAGGTGGTTTCGTCGTAGCTCAGGCCGTCGCGCACCAGGCGGGCCTGGTAGGGCGAGTTGTCCAGCACCGTCTCGTCGATGTCCACGATCACCGCCGGCGCCAGGCCGGTGGCCGGGTTGGCGCGTTCGGTCGGCACCAGCGCGTCCCAGTCGGGCGTCTTGAGGGCACGGTCGAGCTGGTTGAGCGCGCTGCGGAAGGTCTGGCCGGCAATCAGCCGGTATTCGATCGAGCCCTGGATCCAGGCCACGGCGTTGAGGTTGTCGTTGCCGGCGGGCAGCAGCGGGGCGTCGGGCACCTTCTTGCGCACGGGCACCGGCACGATCTGCGCAAGCGCCTCGTCGGTCAGCACGTCGTCGCGGACGGGCGCGGTCTGGCAGGCGGCAAGGGCCAGCACGAGGGCCGAGAGGGCGAGGGTCTTGATCGGGGTCATCGTCAGTCGTCCATTTTCGTCGGCGGACAGTTTAACCGGGCTGGCCGCGGGGCTGGGTGACAGGCGGGTGTCAGGGGCGACGGGGGCGGCGGCGAAAGGGCCCCGCGGCGTCAGCCGTCGTTGAACAGGGCCGCGATGGCGTCCATGTGGGCGCGGCCGCGCAGCTTTTTCTCGGCGGTTTCGCGCTCCGGGTCCAGGCCGTCGCGCAGCAGGTCGGCGGCCGGCAGTTCGTCCAGGAAGCGGCTGGGCAGCAGGTGTTCCAGCGCGCCCCAGCGCTTGATCTCGGCGCTGTGCGACAGGTACAGCCGTTCCTTGGCGCGGGTGATGCCGACGTACATCAGGCGGCGCTCTTCGTCGAGGCGGTTTTCTTCCAGGCTGGCCTCGTGCGGCAGGTTGCCGTCCTCGCAGCCGATGACGAATACGGCGCGGAACTCCAGCCCCTTGGCCGCGTGCAGGCTCATCAGGCGCACCGCGTTGCCCGGCTCACCGCGGTCGGCGTTGGACAGCAGCGCAAGCTGTGCCGCGAGCTCGCCCGGGCCGCCGCCGCGCGCGCCTTCAAACCACGAAGCGAGCTCGTCCAGGTTGCCCTTGCGGCGCTGGAAGCTGGCCTCGTCCTTGCACTGGCTGCGCACCATGGCCAGCAGGCCGCTCTGCTGGGCCAGCATGGGCACCAGCTCGGCGGGCGTAAGCGTCTCGGCCGCGTCGCGCAGGCGATCGACGATGCGGGTGAACTCGTCCAGGCCCGCCGCCGCGCGCGGCGTGAGCTGCTTGAGGAAGCCGATCTGCCCGGCCGCCACCGACAGCGACAGCCCGGCCGTGTGCGCCATCGCCGCCAGCTTTTCCAGCGTGGTGGCGCCGACCTCGCGCTTGGGCGCGGCGATGGCGCGCAGGAACGCGGCGTCGTTGTCGGGGTTGGCCAGCACCTGCAGCCAGCACAGCGCGTCCTTCACTTCGGCGCGGTCCAGGAACTTGGTGCCGCCGGTGAGGTGGTAGGGGATGCGCAGCAGCTGCAGCGCCTTTTCCAGCGGCCGCGACTGATGGTTGCCGCGGAACAGGATGGCCATCTCGCCCCAGGGGATTTCCTTGCCCTGGTTGAGGTAGTGGATCTCGGCGGCGACGCGTTCGGCTTCGTGGTCGTTGTTGCGGCATTCCCAGACGCGCACGGGTTCGCCGTCGCCGTGCTGGCTCCACAGCTTCTTGGGATGCGCGTGCGGGTTCTTCTCGATCAGGGTGTTGGCGCAGCGCAGGATGCGCGCCGTGCACCGGTAGTTCTGTTCAAGCTTGACCACCTTGAGGTTGGGGTAGTCGGTGGCGAGCTGGTCGAGGTTTTCGGGCTGGGCGCCGCGCCAGGCGTAGATGCTCTGGTCGTCGTCGCCCACGCAGGTCATGTTGCCCTTGGGGCCGGCCAGCTGCTTCAGCAGGCGGTACTGGGCGCCGTTGGTGTCCTGGCACTCGTCCACCAGCAGGTAGCGCAGGCGCTCGCGCCAGCCGGCGGCCAGGTCGGGCTCGGCTTCCAGCAGGGTCAGCGGCAGCCGGATCAGGTCGTCGAAGTCCACGGCGTTGTAGGCCGTCAGGCGGGCCTGGTAGCGGGCGTAGAGGCCCGCGGCCTCGCGCTCGCGGCCCGAACGCGCGGCATCGGCCGCCTGCTCCGGGGACAGCGCGTTGTTCTTGGCGGCGCTGATCAGGTTCTGGATCGAATACAGGGCGTCGTTCTTCAGGCCCGGCGTGGCCAGGTCCTTGATGATGGCCATCTGGTCGTCGCCGTCGAAGATCGAAAAGCCGCGGCGCAGCTGCGCGCGCTCGTGCTCGATCTGCAGGAAGCGCAGGCCCAGCGAATGGAAGGTGGAAATGGTGAGGCCTTCGGCGGCGTCGCCCTTCACCCGCTTGGCGACGCGCTCGCGCATCTCCTTGGCGGCTTTGTTGGTGAAGGTGATGGCGGCGATGTGCCGCGCCTCGTACCGGCTGGTGGCGATGAGGTGGGCGATCTTTTCGGTGATCACCTTGGTCTTGCCGCTGCCTGCGCCGGCAAGCACGAGCAGGGGGCCGCCGACGTAGGCGACCGCTTCTTGCTGGGGAGTGTTGAGGCCGGACATGGGGGAGGGATTGTACCGGCCCGCCGCCCACTATCGCCGGGCACCTCGCTAGAATGCCGCCATGCTGCAGATCTCGCCCTCGCTGGCCATCCCCGACGACGAACTGGTCGAGCGCTTCGTGCGCTCCAGCGGGCCGGGCGGGCAGAACGTGAACAAGGTCTCGACCGCGGTGGAACTGCGCTTCGACGTGGCCCGTTCGCCGTCGCTGCCCGAGGCGGTGCGCGAGCGGCTGCTGGCGCGCCGCGACCGCCGCCTCACCGACGATGGCGTGCTGGTGCTCAGCGCACAGCGCTTCCGCACCCAGGACCGCAACCGCGAGGACGCGCGTGAGCGGCTGGCTGCGGTGATCGTCGCCGCACTCACCGCGCCGAAAAAACGCGTGGCCACCAAGCCGACCAAGGGCTCGAAAGAGCGGCGCCTGGGCGCCAAGCGCGAGCGTTCCAGCGTCAAGCGCCATCGCAACGCCAGCGGCTGGGACCGGGAATGACGCGGGTCCCCGCGCTTCCGCCCAGCGCGCCGCGCAACGGCGGGCCGGCCAGCCGGTGGTTCGGACGCAGCGTGCTGCGCCTGGGCGGCTGGACCATCGAAGGCGACTGGCCCGACCTGCCGCGGGTGGTGGTGATCGCCGCGCCGCATTCGTCGGGCTGGGACGCGGTGTGGGGCCTGGCGGCCAAGCTGGCGATGGGCGTGGACATCACGTTCATCGCCAAGGCCGAGCTGTTCCGCGGACCGCTGGGCTGGCTGTTGCGCAAGCTCGGTGGCCACCCGGTGGACCGCAGCGCGCCGGGCGGCATCGTCGACCAGACCGCCGCCGAGATTCGCGCCGCGCCGCGCATGTGGTTCGTGCTGGCGCCCGAGGGCACCCGCAAGCGGGTGGAGCACTGGAAGCCCGGCTTCTGGAAGATCGCCCGCCGCGCCGGGGTGCCGGTGTTCTGCGCGGCCTTCCACTACCCCACGCGCAGCATCGTGCTCGACCGCCTGTTCGACACCACCGACGACTACGCCGCCGACATGCTGCGCCTGCGCCAGCAGTACCTGCCCTTCATCGGCAAGAACCGCGGCACGCATTGAACCGGCTCAGCGTTCGGAGGCCCCGGTGTCGAAGTAGTCGCGGCGTTCGAACAGTCCCGGCTTGATCAGGTCGATGAAGTCGCGCGCCTGCGGGCTGAGGTATTTGCCTTTGCGCATCACCACGCCGTAGCTGCGCGGCGGGAAATACTCGCCCAGGTTGCGCGCCACCAGCCGCTTCTCGTCGGCTTCGGTCAGGCAGATGCTGGTGACGATGGAAATCCCCAGACCCATGGCCACGTACTGCTTGATCACTTCCCAGCCGCCCACCTCCAGCGCCACGGTGTAGGGCACGCGGCGCTGCTGGAACACCAGGTCCACCAGCCGGTAAGTGGTGAGGCGGCGCGGCGGCAGGATCAGGCCATAGGGCGAAAGGTCTTCCAGGCGCAGGTCGGTCTTGGTGGCCAGCGGGTGGCCCGGCGGACAGATCAGCATCGGGTCGAAGGAATACACCGGCGCGTAGGCCAGGTCGGTCGGTACGTCCAGCATCGAGCCCACCGCCAGGTCCACCGCGTCCGAGCGCAGCAGGCCCAGGCCGTCCTGGCCGGTGACGTTGTGCAGCACCAGCTGCACTTCCGGGTGCTGTTGGCGGAAGGCCTGCACCAGGGTCGGCAGCAGGTAGAGGATGGTGGAGCTGCCGGCAGCCACGTGCAGCTCGCCCGCCTGCAGCCCCTTGAGCTTGCCGCGGAACTCCGCGTCCAGGCCGTCCAGGCCTTCCACCAGCGGCCGGGCGATGTCGTACAGCACCTGGCCTTCGCGGGTGAGGCTGAAGCGCCGGCCGATGCGCTCGAACAGGGCCAAGCCCAGGTCGCGCTCCAGCGCCTGCAGCTGCAGGGTGACGGCCGGCTGGCTGAGGAACAGCGCCTCGGCTGCGCGCGACACCGAACCCAGGCGCGCCACCTGGCAAAAGGCCCGCAGCGGCTTTAATCGGTCGCCTTTGTAATAGAAGCGTGCCTTGGGGGCGGCCATAAGCCTTTGTTCCTCGGCAGTTATAAGCTGAGTTAATAGTAAGTATCAAAACATTTGTTTTGTCAAAGGTGCCCGGCAGGCCTAGCTTCGAACTCCGGAACAGCAGGAGCATCACCATGGCAGGCGACGCAGCGCGGACGATTTCACCCCTGGAACTGCACGGCACCCGTCAGGCGGGCCAGGAAGACCTCCTGACCCCGGCGGCCCTGGGCTTTCTGGTAGACCTGCAGCGGACCTTCGAGGTCGAGCGCCAGACCCGCCTGGCCGCCAGGCGCCAGCGCCAGGCGCGCTTCGATGCTGGCGAGCTGCCCGACTTCCGCGCCGACACCCGGGCCATCCGCGAAGGCGACTGGACCGTGGCGCCGCTGCCGGCCGCGCTGCTCGACCGCCGCGTGGAGATCACCGGCCCGGTGGACCCGAAGATGGTCATCAACGCCCTGAACTCCGGCGCCAGCTGCTACATGGCCGACTTCGAGGATTCCACCTGCCCGACCTGGGACAGCCTGCTTACCGGCCAGCGCGCGCTGCGCAAGGCCGTGGCCGGCAGCCTGGACTGGATGGCCCCGGACGGCAGCAAGCACTACGTGCTCGATCCGGCGTCCAGGACCGTGCTGATCGTGCGCCCGCGCGGCTGGCACCTGGACGAGAAGCACGTGCTGGTGGACGGCCGCCGCATGAGCGCCAGCCTGTTCGACCTGGGCCTGTTCGCCTTCCACAACGCCGCCACCCTGCACGCCAAGGACCGCGGCCCGTACTTCTACCTGCCCAAGCTGCAGTCGATGGAGGAAGCGGCGCTCTGGAACGACGTGCTGGACTTCATCGAAGCGCGCCTGGGCCTGCCCGCGGGCACGATGAAGGTGACGGTGCTGATCGAGACCCTGCCGGCCGTGTTCGAGATGCATGAGATCCTGCATGCGCTGCGCAGCCGCATCGTCGGCCTGAACTGCGGCCGCTGGGACTACATTTTCTCCTACATCAAGACCTTCCGCCGGCACCGCGACCGCGTGCTGCCCGAGCGCAGCCAGGTGGGCATGACCCAGCCGTTCCTGAAGTCGTATTCGGAGCTGCTGATCCAGACCTGCCACCGCCGCGGCGCCCACGCCATGGGCGGCATGGCGGCGCAGATCCCGATCTCCGGCGATCCGATCGCCAATGAGGAAGCGCTGGCCCGCGTGCGCGCCGACAAGCTGCGCGAAGCCAGCGCCGGCCATGACGGCACCTGGGTGGCGCATCCGGCCCTGATCCCGATCGCCCGCGAAGTGTTCGACCAGGCCATGCCCGGCCCGAACCAGCACGGCGTGCGCCGGGAAGACGTGGCTGCGGACCGCGACACGCTGATCCGCCCCAGCGTGGGCACCATCACCCGCAAGGGCTTCGACAGCAATGTGGAAGTGTGCGTGCGCTACATCGCCGCCTGGCTCGACGGCCAGGGCTGCGTGCCGATCCACTGGCTGATGGAGGACGCCGCCACCGCCGAGATCGGCCGCGCCCAGCTGTGGCAGTGGCTGCACCACGGCGACCTGCACCTGGACGACGGTTCGCCGGTGGACTTCTCGCTGTTCGACCGCGCGCTGCTGGCGCTGCCGTCCAAGCTGGCCGACCGCATGAACCTGCCGGGCGGCAGCCGCATCAACGACGCCATCGCGCTGCTCGACGAGCTTACCCACGCCCGGGAGCTGGCCGAGTTCCTGACCCTGCCGGCCTACGAGCGCCTCGCCTGAAACCCTTGCTTTCCCTTCCCCACTTCGAAACACAAAGGACAACGCCATGACCACGACCCTCCCCACCGCCGAGCAGCTGAAGAACGAGTGGGCGACCGACCCGCGCTGGGCCGGCATTGAACGCGGCTACACCGCCGAAGAGGTCGTACGCCTGCGCGGCACCGTCGCCGTCGAGCATTCGCTCGCGCGACTGGGCGCCAACAAGCTGTGGAAGTACCTGGGCGAGAAGCCCTTCGTGAACGCGCTGGGCGCGCTCACCGGCAACCAGGCCATGCAGCAGGTCAAGGCCGGCCTCAACGCCATCTATCTGTCGGGCTGGCAGGTCGCGGCCGACGCCAACGTGGCCGGCGAGATGTACCCCGACCAGTCGCTGTACCCGGCCAACTCGGTGCCGCTGGTGGTCAAGCGCATCAACAACACCCTGCTGCGCGCCGACCAGTTGCACCACGCCGAAGGCAACGACAGCATCGACTTCCTGCAGCCGATCGTGGCCGATGCCGAAGCCGGGTTCGGCGGCGTGCTCAACGCCTTCGAGCTGATGAAGGCGATGATCGAAGCCGGCGCGGCCGGCGTGCACTTCGAGGACCAGCTGGCCTCGGTCAAGAAGTGCGGGCACATGGGCGGCAAGGTGCTGGTGCCCACCCGCGAGGCCATCGAGAAGCTCAACGCCGCGCGCCTGGCGGCCGACGTGATGGGCGTGCCGACCCTGCTGGTGGCACGCACCGATGCCGAGGCCGCCGACCTGCTGACCAGCGATGTGGATGGCAACGACCAGCCGTTCACCACCGGCGAGCGCACCGT
>NZ_JAIBFH010000196.1 GCF_019459675.1 Arenimonas sp. | reverse complement strand
GATGCCCTCGCAAAGGGCATCGGCACCGGCGTCCCTCCCACGTTCCATTGGAGACATCGCGATGTCCGACACGCCGCTGCTCAAGCTCTACCGCAAGTTCACCCGCTACCCCGCCGGCCATTGGCTTTTCAGCCGTGCGGTGTGCTTCAAGGCGCCCTACTTCGGCAGCATCCGCCCAACCATCCATCGGCTGGAGCAGGGCCTGTGCGAGGCCAGCATCCCGCACCGCCGCGCGGTGCAGAACCACATCGGCACCGTGCACGCCATCGCGCTGTGCAACCTGGCCGAGCTGTGCGCGGGCGTGATGATCGACGCGTCGCTGCCCGCCGACATGCGCTGGATCCCCAAGGGCATGACGGTGCAATACCTCAAGAAAGCCAGCGGCACCATGCGCGCCGTGGCCACGCCGATGATTCCCATCGTGAGCGCCAGCGACGCCTACGACCTGCCAATCAATGTGGACGTGCTGGATCCCGCGGGCGTGAAGGTCTTCCACGCCGAGATCAGGATGTGGCTCAGCGCCAAGCCGAGCCGATAGCTACCGGACGGCCTTCAGAGGTAGTGGACGGCGGCGGCGGCGGCGATCGCCGGCAGCGCCTGCACGTACAGGATGGACCGCTTCACCGTGGCCGCGCCGAACAGGCCCGCCACCACCACGCAGCCCAGGAAGAACAGGCAGACGGCGCGGTCGCCGATCAGCAGGCCCCAGACCAGGCCCGCGGCCAGGAAGCCGTTGTACAGGCCCTGGTTGGCGGCCAGCTGCGCCGAGTCCCGCGCGCGCTGCTCGGTGAGCGCGAACACGCGCCGCCCCAGCGGCTTGGTCCAGAAGAACATCTCCAGCACCATGAAGCCCACGTGCAGCAGGGCGACTAGGGCGGTCAGCACGATCGCGATCAGGGACATGGGTCTTGCTCCGGTCAGTCGGCCAGCGCGGCGGCGTGGTGCCGCAGATGGTCCTCGATGAAGCTGGCGATGAAATAGTAGCTGTGATCGTAGCCGGCATGGCGGCGAAGGGTCAGCGCCTGCCCGGCCTGCGCGCAGGCGGCCTCGAAACGTTCGGGCTGCAGCTGCGTGGCCAGGAATTTGTCGTCCAGGCCCTGGTCCACCAGCAGGGTGCCGGCGAACGGCCGGCGCTTCACCAGCTCGCAGGCGTCGTGCTCGGCCCAGGCGCGGGGATGGTCGCCGAGGTAACGCGAAAAGGCCTTTTGGCCCCAGGGCACCTGGCTGGGCGCGACAATCGGCGCGAAGGCCGACACGCTGCGGTAAAGGTCGGGATGCCGAAGCGCCAGCACCAGCGCGCCGTGGCCGCCCATCGAATGGCCGAAGATGCCGGCCCGGCCCGGATCGGCCGGGAAGTGTTCGGCCACCACGCCGGCCAGTTCGTGCACCACGTGGGTTTCCATCCGGAAGCGCGAGGACCACGGCGCCTGGGTGGCGTCGAGATAGAAGCCCGCCGCTTCGCCGAACTCCCAGTCGCCGGTGGCGCCTTCGATGCCCGTGTCGCGCGGGCTGGTGTCGGGCATCACCAGCATCAGGCCCAGCTCGGCGGCGACGCGCTGCGCGCCGGCCTTGAT
This sequence comes from Arenimonas sp., assembly GCF_019459675.1. GTDB lineage: Bacteria > Pseudomonadota > Gammaproteobacteria > Xanthomonadales > Xanthomonadaceae > Arenimonas. The sequence continues at coordinate 5,553 of NZ_JAIBFH010000196.1, read as the reverse complement.
GGTGGCGGTTTCCTCGCTGCAGGTCAGGCCGGCCAGGTAGTAAAGCACCGGCACGCGGCCCTCGCGGGCCTGCGGCGGCTGGAACACCGCGAAGCGCATCGTTCCGCCGCAGGCCGGCGACGCCATGCGGTAGAAGCCCTGCACGCCGCCGAAGCAGGCGTGTTCGCTGGTGAGTTCGATGGACATCAGTAAATGACCACGCTGCGGATGGACTCGCCGCGGTGCATCAGGTCGAACGCGTCGTTGATCTTCTCGAGCGGCATCGTGTGGGTGATCAGCGAATCGATGTCGATCTTGCCGTCCATGTACCAGTCCACGATCTTGGGCACGTCGCTGCGGCCGCGGGCGCCGCCGAAGGCGCTGCCGCGCCAGTTGCGCCCGGTCACCAGCTGGAACGGCCGCGTGCTGATCTCGGCGCCGGCCGGGGCCACGCCGATGATCACGCTGGTGCCCCAGCCCTTGTGGGCGCTTTCCAGCGCCTGGCGCATTACTTTCGTGTTGCCGATGCATTCGAAGGTATAGTCGGCGCCGCCCTTGGTCAGCGACACCAGGTAAGGCACCAGGTCGCCCTCCACCTCCGCCGGGTTCACGAAGTGGGTCATACCGAACTTGCGCGCCATCGCCTCGCGGCCCGGGTTGAGGTCCACGCCCACGATCATGTCGGCGCCGGCCAGGCGCGCGCCCTGGATCACGTTCAGGCCGATGCCGCCCAGGCCGAAAACAATGACCTTCGAGCCCACTTCCACCTTCGCCGTGAAGATCACCGCACCGATGCCGGTGGTGACGCCGCAGCCGATGTAGCAGACCTTGTCGAACGGCGCGTCCTCGCGGATCTTGGCCAGCGCGATCTCGGGCACCACGGTGAAGTTGGAGAACGTGGACGTGCCCATGTAGTGCAGCACCGGCTTGCCGTCCAGGCTGAAGCGGCTGCTGCCGTCGGGCATCAGGCCCTGGCCCTGGGTGCTGCGGATGGACTGGCACAGGTTGGTCTTGGGGTTGAGGCAGTACTCGCACTGGCGGCATTCGGGCGTGTACAGCGGGATGACGTGGTCGCCTTTCTTCAGCGTGGTCACGCCCGGCCCGACGTCCACCACGATGCCCGCGCCCTCGTGGCCCAGGATGGCCGGGAACAGGCCCTCCGGGTCGTCGCCCGACAGGGTGAACTGGTCGGTGTGGCACACGCCTGTGGCCTTGATCTCGACCAGCACCTCGCCAAAGCGCGGCCCTTCCAGGTCGACGGTTTCGATGGTCAGCGGCGCTCCGGCCTTGTGCGCGACGGCGGCTCTGGTTTTCATGCGGTGGTCTCCCGAAGTCAGGCGGAAAGATTACCGCAGCCGGCCACCGCCGGTTGTTGCTTCCACGCGAAGGCAGCGTCCGGAAAACGGTTGCCGCGGCCGTTCAGGCCTTCTCGGCCGGCAGCCTGGCCTGCTCCCGGATCAGGCGCCAGGCGCCGAAGGTCATCGCGCCGGCCACCAGCACGCCCACGCCGAACACCACATGGGAGCCGAACGCGGCCAGCCCCTTGTGCAGCCAGACGAACGACAGGTCGCCAAAGCGGTACACCGCCGTATCAATCACGGCCTTGCCCTTGTAGCGGGTTTCGCGATCAACCCGGGTGTAGATGGTTTCGCGGGCCGGCTTCGACAGCGAGAACTCGCCCGCGCGGGTGGCGATCTGCACCAGCGCCACCAGGAACGGCAGGGGTGAAGCGGTCAGCGCGGCAAAGCCCAGCAGGATCGCGAACGACGGCACCAGCAGCACCGGACCTACGCCGTAGCGCAGCAGCAGCGGCCGGGTCAGGAACAGCTGCACCAGGATGGTGACCAGGTTGATGGCCAGGTCGATGTTGGCGTAGAAGGCCGTGCGCGCCTCGTCGCCCGGGTAGAACTGGCGGGCGATGGCCGCCTGTTCGTTGTAAAGCAGCGTGCCCACGCCCACGCCGAAGAACATCAGCACCGCCATCGCCCGCAGCAGCGGCTGGTCGCGCAGCAGGCGCAGGCCAGCCAGCATGCTGCCGCCCATGGCCGCTTCCGACTCGGTCGCGCCGCGTGACTGCTCGCGCTCCCGCGCCCATCGACCCAGCCTCAGGATGCAGCCCACGCACACCGCCAGCAGCGCCGCCGACACCAGCAGCAGGTTGGCCACGCCGATCTGGTGCACCAGTACCCGGGTGATGATCGGGCCCAGGAAGGCGCCGGCCGTGCCGCCCACGGCGATGAAGCCGTACAGCCGGCGCGCCTGGATGTCGGTGTAGATGTCGGCCATGAAGCTCCAGAACACCGACACGGCGAACAGGTTGAACACCGCCACCCAGACGAAGAACACCGCGCCGCGCCCGGGCACGTCGCGGTCGAAAATGACGTAGAAGCCGAGCAGGCAGGCAATGAAAGCCAGGTACAGCACGGGCAGGAACACCCGCCGGGGGAATCGGCTCACCAGCGCCCCGTACACCGGCTGCAGCACCACCATCGCGATGAAGGTGCCGGTGAACAGCAGCTGCAGCGTCAGCTCACCCAGCGCTACGCCGCGCGCGGCCGCCCAGTCCACCAGTGCCAGCGGAAACACAGCCTCCACGTCGCCCGATGCGCCCATGGCGTCGCGCACGGGACGCAGCACGTAGTAGCCGGTCAGCAGGAAGAAAAAGTACAGGAACGACCACAGCAGGGCCGGGAACTCCCGCAGCGCGCCGCGCAGGTGGTCGAAGCGGCCGGAGGTGCGGGTGCCTGGGGTCATGCGCTATTCCGGTGGGGTCGCGGCACCATAGCCAACCCGGCCGCCGGGCACCAGCCCGTGAGGCTTTCGTGAGCAGCGTCACGCTTGCACAGCGGTACTGTCGCAGCCCGAGTGTTTGCTCTAGAACGGGAGCCTAGCCTCGGCCCGTCATCGAAGAAAGAAGTGCCTGTGTACGACTACATCATCGTGGGTGCCGGCTCCGCCGGATGCGTGCTGGCCAACCGCCTGAGCGAAGACCCCGCCAACCGGGTCCTGCTGCTTGAAGCCGGCCCCAGCGACTGGCATCCCTTCATCCACATGCCCGCCGGGCTGGCCAAGCTGGTCGGCAAGAAGGGCGTGAACTGGGACTACAGCACCGCGCCCGAACCGGCGCTCGACGGCCGCCTGCTGTGGTGGCCGCGCGGCAAGGTGCTGGGCGGTTCGAGCTCGATCAACGCCATGTGCTACATCCGCGGCAACGCCCGCGACTACGACGAATGGGCGGCCCTGGGCGCCGAGGGCTGGCACTGGGACAACGTACTGCCGTACTTCAAGCGCAGCGAAGGCAACGAACGCGGCGCCAGCGAATTCCACGGCGGCGACGGCCCGCTGGGCGTGTCCGACCCGCGCCACAAGAACCCGCTTTCCGACGTGTTCCTCGAAGCGTCCCGGCAGGCCGGCCATGCGCCCACCGACGACTTCAACGGCGCCCGCCAGGACGGCTTCGGCTGGTACCAGACAACCACCCGCGACGGCGCCCGCAGCTCCAGTGCCCAGGCCTACCTCAAGCCGGTGCGCAAGCGCCCCAACCTCACCGTGATCACCCGCGCCACCGCCAGCCGCGTCGTCATCGAAGACGGCCGCGCCACCGGCGTGGTGTACGCCGTGGCCGGCAAGGGCGCCTTTTGCGAAGGCGCGGCGAAGGAAGTGATCCTTTGCGGTGGCGCGATCAATTCACCGCAGCTGCTGATGCTGTCGGGCATCGGCCCGGCGGCGCACCTGCGCCAGCACGGCATCGACGTGGTCAGCGACCTGCCCGGCGTGGGCGGCAACCTGCAGGACCACCTGGACATCTGCACCCTGCAGCGCTGCTTGCGCCAGGTCAGCTACGACAATCTCAGCGACGTGGCGGTGGGCCTGCAGTACTACCTGTTTAAGAAGGGCCCCGGCACCAGCAACATCGCCGAGACGGGCGGCTTCATACGCAGCACCTTGGCCGAGGACGAGCGACCCGACATCCAGTTCCATTTCGTGCCGGCGCAGCTGGACGACCACGGCCGCAACCTCCTGCCCGGCTATGGCTACACCCTGCACGCCTGTGGCCTGCACCCGCGCAGCCGCGGACGCCTTTACCTGGCCAGCGCCAGCGCGGCCGACAAGGTGCGCATCGAAGCCGGCTACCTCAGCGACCCCGAGGGCTACGACCTGAAAGTGCTGCTGGAAGCGCTGCGGCTTTCGCGTGAGATCCTGGCCCAACCCGCCTTCGCCGGCTATCGCGGCGACGAGCTGCAGCCTGGCGCGAAAGTGCAGGACGAGGCCGACCTGGTCGACTTCATCCGCCGCAAGTCCGAATCCATCTACCACCCGGTGGGCACCTGCCGCATGGGCCGCGTCGGCGACCCGGACACCGTGGTGGACCCGCAGCTGCGCGTGATCGGCGTCAGCGGCCTGCGCGTGGTGGACGCTTCGGTCATGCCAAAGCTGGTGAGCGGCAACACCAATGCGCCCACCATGATGATTGCCGAGCGCGCCGCCGACCTGATTCGCGGCCAGGCTGCCTGAGCCGGAAGTTTCGGCTCAGGTGCCTTCCAGCATCGGCGGCAGCGGGCAGTGCAGCGAAGCGCAGATGACGCGCAGCAGTTCGGCTTCAGCGACGCAAATCCGGCCGTCGTGGCTTACGGCGGCCACCAGGCCTTCGATCAGCAGCTCCTTGCCGCGCGGCTCCACCCGGTCGAGCACCGGCCAGGCCTCGTCCATCGCCCGAAGCGGGTCGGTAGGCGGCCGGTAGGGAGCATTGGCGCGCGGAAACACCAGGGCCATGCCCGCCAGGTAGGCGCGCATCGCCGCGCCCGGGTCGGCGTGGCCGGCCTGGGCCAGCAGCGCCATCAGGGTGATGGCGTGATCGCTGCAGCTGGCCAGCCGGCGGTCGCCGGCCACCCAGACACTCGACGGGTCGAGCGCATCGGTCACCTGCACGCGCAGCAGCCGTCCCAGTGAATACTCGAAAAGACTGACCTTGCCGTCGGCGTGGGTGAGCGCGAAGCAGGCGTCCATGAACTTCTCGAGCTCGGGACGCGGCCTCCGGCGCAGCGCGGGCATGGCCATCGCCGCCAGCGGCAGGCACAGGATGCGCGGCAGGTCGGCCAGCCGGTCGGCGTAGTCCAGCGCCTGGCGCGACACGCGCTCTTCGTGGCGCGCCGCCAGCTCGTACTGCTGGGCGTCGCGCACCTTGCCCGGAGGCGCCAGCAGCAGGCCGAACAGGAGGGCCACCGCTTCGTCGCGCTCGTGCGCCGCGCGCCTGAGCACGTCCGGGATGGCCTTCACCAGCGCACCGGCGCGGTCGTAGTCATTGGCCTGCGGCGCGCCCACCTGGGCAATCACGGCGGGCGGGGTGATGCTCAGCTCGGCGCGATCGCCGGGCAGCGACGCGGCCGTGCGCGAATCGAGCCCCAGCGCCTGGTCTTCGTCCAGTCCCGACGGCGGCCGCATATGGTGACGCGCGCCACCGGCTTCTTCTTGTTGAACATCACTCACTCCAGAAAGTTAACGAGCCTTCTTCTGTTGCCGGAAGAAGGCCAGGTCGGTCTGCAAGCGTTCGACCTGCACGGAAAGGGTGGCGAT
>NZ_JAIBFH010000193.1 GCF_019459675.1 Arenimonas sp. | reverse complement strand
GCGGTGCGGGGGGCGGGGCGGGGGTGCGGTTCCCCCCCCCCACGCCCCCGCCCATGGTTTACCCCCCCCCCCACCCCCCCCGCGTAGGCGGGGGGGGGTGGGGGTGGGGACCCGGGGCCCGCGAACGCGCCCCCGTTTTTTATGCGTCCGGGCTGGGCGCGGGATGACCTGGGTCAAGGCAGCCCGCGGGCCTGCGCGGCAGCATGGCGGCATGGACATGAGACAGGAAAAGGCGCCGTTCCCACTCGCCGCGATTGCAGCCGCGCCGCACCGGCTGCTGTTCTTCATCGGCGCCTTCAACGTGCTGGCGGCCATGGCCTGGTGGACCGCGTGGCTGGGCGGCAGGCTGCCGACGCCAACCGTGCCGGCGGGCTGGATGCACGGCTTCATCATGCAGTACCAGGTGCTGCCCGCTTTCATCTTCGGCTTCCTGCTGACGGTATTCCCGCGCTGGATGGGCCAGTCCGAAGCCAGCCGCTGGCACTACCTGCCGGTCGGCCTGGGCCTGGTGGCGGGACAGGTGCTGACGCTGTCGGGCCTGGTGTCGGGTTCGGCGATGCTGGTGCACCTGGGCGTGGTGAACACGCTGGCGGGCTGGATCGCGGCGATGGCGGTGCTGGCGGGCTGGCTGTTCCGCGACCGCAACACCACCTGGCACGCGATCTCCTGCTTCGCGGCGCTGGTGATGGGCCTGGCGGGACTGCTGGCCTTCGTCGTCTACCTGCACGCCCCCGATGCGCGGCTGGCGTTCGCGATGCTCAAGATCGGCAGCTTCGGGCTGCTGGTGCCGATCTACGCCACGGTCGCGCACCGCATGTTCCCGTTCTTCGCGGCCAACGCGGTGCCGGGCTACACGCCCTGGCGCCCGATGGTCTGGCTCGCCCTGCTCTGGCCGCTGTGCCTGGCGCACGTGGCGCTGGAGCTGGCGCACCTGCACCAGCATCTGTGGCTGGTGGACGCGCCGCTGCTGGCCCTCACCGGCTACGCGCTGTGGCGCTGGTGGCCGCGCGGCCCGATGCCGCCGCTGCTGCGGGGGCTGTTAATCGGCTTCGCCTGGCTGCCGATCGGCATGGCGCTGTACCTCGCGCATAGTGCCTGGTTAGCGGCCAC
>NZ_JAIBFH010000184.1 GCF_019459675.1 Arenimonas sp. | reverse complement strand
GGCAGCCGCCGGGGGCCGGCCTCCCCGCGGGGGGGGCGGGCCGCCGCGAGGGGCGGCGCCCGCGGCGGGGGCCCCCGCCGCGGGCCGGCGCGCCGGCGCCGCCGGCGCGGCTGGACGTGCAGTCCACCCTGGTGGGCACGGCCATCACGCTGCCGGCGCCGCTGGGCAAGGACGCCGCTACGCCGCTGCCGCTGTCGCTGCAGGCGCCGCTGCCGGTGGGCAAGGGCGAGGTTGCGCTGGACCTGGGCCAGCTGATGCGGCTGCGCGGCCGCATGGGCGCCGGCAGCGACATGACCGGCCTGATCCAGTTCGGCGGCGGGCCCCTGGCGCCGCTGCCGGCCGAAGGGCTGGTGGCGCTGGGCAGCAGCGGCACGCTGGATGCCGCCGGCTGGATCGCCTTCGCCGCCAAGGGTGACGGCACCGGCGGCCTGCGCGCCGTGGACCTGCGCGTGGCGCAGCTTGGCCTGCTGGGCTCCACCTTCCCCGACACGCGGCTGCGGCTGCAGCGCGCGACCGACCATACCGAGGTGTTGCTCACCGGCGCGGCCATCGAAGGCAATGTGCGCATCCCGACCGATCTCGACCTGGGCGTGCAGGGGCAGTTCGAACGCCTGCACTGGCCCGATAAACCGCCGCCGCCCGAGGTGGCCGCCACCGAAGTAGTGGCCGCGCCCGACGTCGAAGAGGCGCCCGGTCAGGACCCCAGGGCCCTGCCTGCGCTGCGTTTTTCCGTGAAGGACCTGCGCATGGGTGCGTTGGCCCTGGGCGAGGCCCAGCTGCAGGCCACGCCGGTGGCCAACGGCCTGCGCGTGGACCGCTTCACCACGCGCGCCGCCGCCATGCAGCTCACCGCCAGCGGCGACTGGCTGCGCGCGGGCGAGGGCAGAAGCCGCTCGCGTTTCGACGTGGACTTCGCGGCCGGCAGCCTGGGTGAACTGCTGGCGGCGTTCGGCCTGGCCGGCGTGGTCGAGGACGGCGAAACCAAGGGCAAGCTGCAGGGCAGCTGGCGCGGATCGCCGGGCGAATTCGCGCTGGCGCGTTTCGACGGCCGGCTGCGTGTTGACGTCGGCGAAGGCCAGTTGCTCGACGTCGAACCCGGTGGCGGCGGACGCGTGCTGGGCCTGATCAGCCTGGCCGAGATCCCGCGCCGTTTGAGCCTGGATTTCAGCGACTTCTTCGAGAAGGGGTTCGGCTTCAACACCATGGGTGGCGAGTTCGTGTTCGCCGACGGCAGCGCCAGCACCGACCTGCTGCTGATCAACGGTCCGGCGGCCGAGATCCGCGTCAGCGGCTCCACCGACCTGCGCCTGCAGCGCTACGACCAGCGCATCGAAGTGCTGCCCAAGGCCGGCGGCGCGCTGCCGGTGCTGGGCGCGCTGGCCGGCGGCCCGGTGGGCGCGGCGGTGGGCGCGGTGGCGCAGGCCGTGCTGCAGAAGCCGCTCAAGCAGGCCGCGCGCACCGTTTACAGCGTCAGCGGCCCCTGGAAGGAGCCCAAAGTGGTGGAGATAGAGAAAGGCCCACCGCCGGCCGGCGGCAAAGCCCCGGCCATAAGATTTCTGCAAACGCCCCAAAATAAAACAGACCCACTAAAAC
>NZ_JAIBFH010000126.1 GCF_019459675.1 Arenimonas sp. | reverse complement strand
CTGCGCAGCTTCTCGCCCAGGGTCTGCAGATCGCCCCAATACGCCTGGGTCGGCGTCGGCAGATAGAAGTGCATCGTGCCGACCCGCGCCTGGGTGGCCATCACCCGCAGCACGTCCGGGGAGATGTTGAGGGTGGCGAAGGCGAACACGCGCGCCGGCAGACCCTGCGGCAGCGGCCGGCCGGCACCCTCGAAGCGGGCCAGATAGGCATCGATGCGGCGGGCGCGGTACTGCTCGCCGCCGGCGATGCGTCGCCACAGGATCGCCTGCGGGTCGTTCGGCGATGCGCCGGCTTCCCAGCGAAGCAGCCAATCGCGACGCCAGGCCTGGTACTTCTCGAACGCAGCGGCCATCTCGCCGGCCAGCGACCACGCCGCCAGGGCGCGGTCGGGACCCGCAAGCACGGGCTGCAGCGGCGCGAACACCGGCGCCTTCATCACGGCTTCGTCGGCCAGCAGCGCCCACAGGCGCCAGCGCAGGGTGTCGGCATTGGCCACGGGGGCATCGTCGCCGGCAAGGTTGGCGCTCAGCGCCTGGTTGACGAATTCACCCGGGGTGAGGAAGCGCAGATTGGCGGCGATGCCGTGTTTTTCCGCCAGCGTCTTGTGCAGCCAGCGCCGCATCGCCGGCTGCGGGATCAGGACGGTTTCGGGCTCGAGCACCGACGCGCCGGGCTCGGGCACCGCCAGCTGGGATGCGAGCAGGTCCGCCAACAGGTCGAGGTCGTTGCCGTGGTAAAGGCGGAAGTCGGGCGGGGCGGGCATGGCGCCATGATGCCGCACCCGCGTCCCACGGGTTGAGACTCAGCGGCCCCGGGAAACGAACTGCACGGCATGCCGCTGCCCGTGCGCCAACGGCTCCACCGCGTAGCGACCGTGCACGGCCAGCACACGATCGAAGATGGCCGACAGCGCCAGCATCGGCGGCGGGTTTTCCAGCGGGCCCGAGAACTCCAGGTCCATCCGCAGATCGACCTCCTGGTCCGGCGCGCCCAGCATCACCTCCAGGACCAGCGAAAACCGGGTGACCCCCGGCAGCCGCACCGCCTCGCGCACGGCGGCCTGCACGATGCGGTACACGGCCGTGCGGGCATCGTCGTCCAGGCTGTCCACCCCACCGGTGAAGGCCGGTGCGAACTTGACGTTCGCGTCTTCGAGCATCTCACGCAGCGGCCCGTTGTCCAGGGCATGCCGCAGGCCGTGGCTGTCGAGCATGGGCGGCCGGAGCTGGCGCAGGGCGCGGCGCAGGCTGTCCTGGATCTCGCGCACCTGCTCGCGCAGCGACTCCAGGAAGCGCGTGCCCTGCTCGTCGCGCACGTCCCGGAACGCCAGGCTGATGCGCGTGCCCAGGGCGTGGATGGCGTGGCCCAGTTCGTAGTCGAGCTCGTTGGCCAGTTCGCGCTGGCCCTGTTCCTCGATGCGCACCAGGCGCTGCGTGACGTGGCGCAGCTCATCGGCCAGCGTCGCCAGCTCCAGGTTCTTGGCCGCAAGGGCCTCGTGCTGCAGCGCCAGCGACTGATGGCTCAGGCGCAGCGCCGTGCTGGCGGCGCCCAGCACCAGTGCGCCGGCGCCCACCACCGCTAACACCAGCTGCAGCACCGTAACGCTGGTGCTGAGCAGGTCCAGCTGCACCAGCAGGTGGACCACCAGGCCCAGGGCCGCCGTGCCCAGCGCCGCGCCCTCCCAGCCGTGGCGGAACCCGAGGAAGAAAAGCGGTGCGAACGCCAGCAGCAGCACGTACGTGGCCAGGCCGCCGTAGGCGTGCAGCAGCACGAACACCGCCAGCGCCCCCGCCAGCACCAGCGCCAGGTCGCGCCACAGCCGCACGCGGCGCTTGGCCAGCTCGCCCTGCAGCAGCGCCAGCAGCAGCGGCGCCAGCACCAGCTGGCCGATCAGGTCGCCGTACATGAAGGCGAACATGCTGGCCAAGGTGTCGGCCGTGGTCATCGGCACGGTTACCAGGAACATCCACAGCAGCGGCGACACGCCGGCCGCACCGATCAGCCCCGCCAGCAGGAACGCGATCATGCGGGTGGGGCTTTCGAACGCCGGGGCCGGCTGCGGGCCACGCAGCATCAGCACCACGGCGGCATAGATCAGCCAGGGCGCAACGCACACCGCCAGGAAGGTGGTCGTGAACAGCGGATAGCCCAGCACCGCCGATTTGACGGCCTGGGCGGCGACCTCCGAGGCGCCCAGCCAGCCCCAGCGGCGGGTCGGCGTCAGCCACAGCAGGGCCAGGCGCAGGCCCGCGGGCAGGAACCACAGCTGGGAAGACAGCTGTTCGAACCCCAGCCAGGCCAGCAGCGACACGGCCGCGATCGCGGCCCAGCGCCACCGGCTACCCGGCGGTGAATCCTGCAGCAGCGCCAATGTTGCCCGCACCATGGGTCCCCCGGCCCGGCTCGGCTGCCGGCGCCCTTCTTTCCAGCATGCCCCTTATCGCGCTTGTGAAGGAAGCCCGGAACATGCGGCTTCCTCGCATGGCGCGGTGCCCATATAATGGCCGTCTTCCCTCTGAAGGGCTTCGGCCCGCCGTCCAGGTACGACAGTGCGCAACCACGATCTGGTCTTCCTCAAACAATTCTCGATGATCATCGCGTTCCTGGTGGCCCTCACCATCGTGCTGATCCTGGCCGGCATGTACATCAATGCCCAGCAAGAGCCCGAGCCCAACCCGGTTGCCGAAGCGGCCGTGCAGCAGCGCCTGAGCCCGATTGGCGGCGTTTACGCCGGTGCCACCGGTGCTGCGGCCGCCGCCGCCGCGCAGGCCACCGCGGCCGCCGCCGCGGCCGGCCAGGTGGCCTACGAAGGCACGCTGGACGGCTCGGTGATCTACGCTGCGCTCTGCGGTGCCTGCCACACCGCCGGCGCCGGCCGCGCCCCCCAGATTGGGCGCGCCGCCAGGACCCCCCGCCATGCCCCGGGCGCGGACGTGCATGCGAAGAACGACCAGGCGGGCTACCAGGGCGCGGCGGGCGACAAGCACGCCAA
>NZ_JAIBFH010000110.1 GCF_019459675.1 Arenimonas sp. | reverse complement strand
CACGGCGGGTTTGGGTACTCGGTGGGCGGCTCCCCCCACTGCCGGCGCCTGCGCCCGATGGCGGCGCGCCTGGCCGGGGCGGCCGCCGTGTCGGCGCCGCGGCTCACGCCGCAGGTAGCGCCCGTGGCCAAACCGGCGGCGGCAGCGGCTCCGGCGGCGGCCAAGCGCAAACTGGGCTACAAGGAACAGCGCGAACTTGAGCAGCTGCCGGCGCAGATAGAGGCGCTGGACGCGGAGGTCGCCGCCTTGACCGCGCAGATCCAGGACCCCGCCTTCTATCGCCAGGGCCCGGAGGCCGTGAACACCGCCAATGCCCGCCTGGCGGCGCTGCAGTCGGAGCTCGAACAGGCCTACGCGCGCTGGCAGGCCCTGGAATGATCGTCCGCGGCCACGCCCACCGGGCGGGCCCGGGCCGGTAAGGACATCGACACCCTGCAGCGGGCCCCCGGGCCCGCCGCCGCGCCGGGGTCGGGTTAAAATGGCGGTCCTCACCGCCAGGCCGTGCCTACCGTGTCCCAGCCGATCAAGCAGGAAGACTTCATCCAGAGCGTCGCCGACGCGCTGCAGTACATTTCGTACTACCACCCGGTGGACTACATCCGGAACCTCGCCGCCGCCTACGAGCGCGAGGAGTCCGCCGCGGCCAAGGACGCCATCGCGCAGATCCTGATCAACTCGCGGATGTGCGCCGAAGGCCACCGCCCGATCTGCCAGGACACCGGCATCGTCACCGTTTTCCTCGAGATCGGCATGGACGTGCGCTGGGGCGACGCCACGATGGGCGTGGAAGAGATGGTGAACGAGGGCGTGCGCCGCGCTTACAACCATCCCGACAACAAGCTGCGCGCCAGCGTGCTGGCCGATCCGGCCGGCAAGCGCACCAACACCAGGGACAACACGCCGGCGGTGGTTAACTTCAAGGTGGTGCCCGGCGACACCGTGGACGTGATCGTCGCGGCCAAGGGCGGCGGCAGCGAAGCCAAGTCCAAGTTCGCCATGCTCAACCCGTCCGACTCCATCGTGGACTGGGTGCTCAAGACCGTGCCGACCATGGGCGCCGGCTGGTGCCC
>NZ_JAIBFH010000101.1 GCF_019459675.1 Arenimonas sp. | reverse complement strand
GCAGCGCTGTTCTGAGCCCGCAATGGGGACTGAAGGTCCACCAGCACCGTCCGTGCAGGAGGACCCCAGGGCAGACGCCCTTCCCCGTCACTTCCCGAACAGCGCCGCCCATCCCACCGGCCCGAGCTTCTCGCGCCTGGCGATGATGGGCTCGAAGAAGCGGTCCCCCACGCGGAAGGCCGCCACCGCCTTGTCCACGCTGTCCTCGCGCAGCAGGTGCAGCGTGGGATAAGGCGCGCGGTTGCTGAAGTTGCCCATGTCGTCGGGATGGCTGTCGGCGAACTGGTACTGGGGGTGGAAGCTGGCCACCTGCAGTACGCCGTCGAGCTCGAGCTCCTCGACCGCGGCGTCGGCGATGTCCAGGAAGTCGTTGTAGTCCAGGAAGTCGGTGAGCACGCGCGGGTGCACCAGCAGCGTGGTCTCGATGTCGCCGGGATCGGCGGAGGCCAGCAGCTGCAGCTCGTGCAGCAGGTCCTCGATCAGCGCCTCTTCCGTTTCGGCGCGGCTGACCACGTAGCGCACCTGCCGCTTCACGTGCACCGCCTTCGCAAACGGGCACAGGTTCAGGCCGATCACGGCCTTCTCCAGCCAGGCCTGCATGGCCGCCACTACGGTTTCATCCGCCAGCGGCTCGATGCCGTGCATGGGATCATTGGGTTGCATGTGGCCTCCTAACGCCGCAGCTTCGCGGCCTTGCTCAAGTCGTTCCACCAGTAGCGCACGAATGAGCGCAGCACGCCACGCGACAGCTGCGGCGCGCGGCCGTCGGCGATACGGTCCATCTGCTGGTAGTACCAGCCCTGCGCGCCGAGCACGTTGAGCATCTTGGGCAGCAGCCACGGGCTGGCCGGCGACAGCAGGCCGCGCGGGCGCAAGTGCAGCCGGCTTTCGAAAGCAGGCAGTTCGTCGATCTCCCGCGCCAGCAGCCGGCGCGGGGCATCCGGGTGCGTGCACAAAGGCCGGCCCAGGCCGATCATGTCGGTGTCCCCGGTGGCCAGGGCCGCCTCCATGCCGGCGCGGGTGCGGAAGCCGCCGGTCACCATCATCGGCATGGTGGCCACCTTGCGTATGGCGGCGGCGTAATCCAGGAAATAGGCTTCGCGCACCTTCGTGCTCGGGCGCACCTGCACGGCGTCGTCGTCACGCCCCGACATGCCCAGCAGCCGCGGCTGCTCGTAGTTGCCGCCGGAAATCTCCAGCAGGTCGAGGTTCTCGCCGTTGAGCAGCTGCACCACGTCCAGGCAATCAGCGCTGCTGAAGCCGCCCTTGCGGAAGTCGTCGGAGTTGAGCTTCACCGACACCGGGAAATCGCGGCCCACCGCCTTGCGCACCGCATGCACCGTTTCCAGGAGGAAGCGCGCCCGGTTGGCAAGCGATCCGCCCCAGGCGTCGGTGCGTTGGTTGGTGACGGGGGACAGGAAACTGCTGAGCAGGTAGCCATGCGCGCCGTGCACCTGCACGCCGGTGAAACCGGTGTCGCGGGCGATGGTGGCGGCGTCGGCGAATCGCTGCACCAGGGCCAGGATCTCGTCTTCGCTCAGCGCCCGAGGCCGGGCGTAGTTGCCCATCAGCTTCAGCTGGACCGCCGACGGCCCCACCGGCTGCCGGGTGGCATAGCGCGGCGACTGGCGGCCGGCGTGCGAAATCTGCATCCACAGGCCGTTGCCCCCGACCGTGCCGGCCGCCGACCAGGCCTTGAGCCGGGCGCGTGCCTGGGCGTCCACGCTGGGCGGATGGCGGGTGTCGATGGCGACATTGCCGGGGCGCTCGATCACGTGGCGGTCGATCATGACGTTGCCGGTGATGTGCAGGCCGCAGCCACCCTCGCTCCAAGCCCGATACAGCCGCACGTGGCGCTCGGTGGCGCGCAGCTGGGCGTCGCCCAGACCCTCGGTCATGGCCGCCTTGCACAGGCGGTTGGGCAGTTGGGCACCGCAGGGCAGGCGCAGCGGCTGGGCAAGAGGATCAGTCATGGGGGGCTCCGGGACCAGGCGCCATTAAACCGCATCGGGTGGGGTGAAAGGTGCCGCGATCCGGCCCTCGGCTGTGCTTAAATTGGGCAACTCTTCAGGGGAAGCCTTCCGATGCGTGAGTCCCAATTGGCCGGCAGGTTGTCCTTGCTGGTGGCGGTGTTCGCCGGTCTGTTCCTGGTCTTCGGCTTTACCACCTGGCGAACGCTGGAAGAAGTGCGGGTAAAGGGTCCGATCTACACCGAGATCGTATTGGGCAAGGACTTGATTGCCGACGTGCTTCCGCCGCCGGCCTACATCATCGAGTCGTACCTGCTGACCCTTCAGATCGTTGACGAATCCGACCCGACGCGCGCCTCGCAGCTGATCGAACGCGGCGACCAGCTGCGGCTGGACTTCGAGTCCCGCCAGGAATTCTGGAAGCGCACCCTCGACAAGGCCGAGCTGGCCGACCTGATGACCGTACAGGCCTATCGCTCTGCCATCGAGTTCTTCCGCGTGCGCGACGAGCAGTTCATACCGGCCATCCGTGCCGGCGACCGCGAGCGTGCCCGCAGCCTGCTGGCTGGGATGGGCCGCAGTTACGACACCCACCGCCGCGCCATCGACCGGGTTGTGCAGATCGCCACCCAGAACAACATCGACTTCGAACGCCGCGCCGACGAGATCATCCAGACGCAGACCCGCACTCTGGTGGTATTGGGCGGCGCGATCCTGCTGGTGGTGGGCTTCATGGCGGTCTTCGCCAACCGTTCGGCGCGCCAGCTTTCGGCGCGGATCCAGATGGCGGCCGACGTCGCCCGCCGCGTTGCCTCCGGCGACCTGGCCACTGAAGTGCCGCCGGGCAACGACACCGATGAAGCGGGCCGCCTGCTCAAGGCCATCAGCGGCATGACCCAGAGCCTGCGCGCCCTGGTGACGCGCGCCAAACAGGCATCCATCGAGCTGATGAGCACGGCCACCGAATTCGCCGCCACCAGCCGCCAGCAGGAAGCCACGGTGCAGAGCTTTGGCGCATCCACCAACCAGATCGCCGCCGCGGTCAAGCAGATCAACGCCACCAGCACCGAACTGCTCTCGACGATGGAAGGCGTCAACGCAGTCGCCAGCCAGACCGCCGACCTGGCCGAGGACGGCCAGGCCGGCCTGCGCA
>NZ_JAIBFH010000096.1 GCF_019459675.1 Arenimonas sp. | reverse complement strand
GATGCCGGGCTCGAGGGCGGCGTCGGCGGGCAGCGACAGCACGGCGATGCCGCCGGCCGGCATGCCGCGGAAATCGCCCGACTGGCCCGAGCTGAGCAGCGCGGCCAGCTGTTCAAAGCCCGGGTTGTGGCCCACCAGCAGAAGGCGGGGGACATCGCGGTTCTCGTCCACCACCTGCATCAGGCGGCCGGGCGTAGCGTCGTAGATGCGGATTTCCTGCCGCGTCTCGATGAAGCCCAGGGCCGCCATGGCCTGTTCAGTGGTTTCGCGGGTGCGGCGCGCCGACGAACAGACGACGCGGTCGGGGGTGTAGCCGTTGTCCTTGAGCCAGCGGCCGGCGGCCTCGGCCTCGGCCTGGCCCTGCGCGGACAGCGGGCGGTCGAAGTCTTCCTGGCCCGGGGCGGGCGGTTCAGCGTGGGCGTGGCGGAGCAGGATCAGTTCGCGCATGGCAATCCTTGGCGGCGGGAAGGGGCGTGCAGGTCAGAGCGATTTCTTCAGCCAGCGCAGCAGCGGCGCCCAGTCCTCCTGGTGGCTGCGGATCTGTTCGGAGTGGTAGTCGAACAGGCTCTTGCCCAGGGCGGCCATCAGCACGTAGGCCTGGGTGTCGCGCAGTTCGCCCACCACCGGGTAGGGCCAGGACTTGAGCTGGGCCACGGCCTGCTGGGACGCGCTGGTCCAGGGCTTGAGGCGGTTGGCCAGGATGCCCACCGGCAGCTTGCCTTTCTTCACGCGCGGATGCGCCACCAGGGTGTTGAGGAAGGGCACGGTGGCCTCGAGGTCGATGGCCGAAGGCAGCACGGGCACGATGACGGCGTCGGCCATGTCCAGGAACGCGACCAGGTCTTCGCCCATCGCGCCGGCCGGGGCGTCCACCACCAGGCGCTGGATGCCTTCGGGCAGCGACTTGTCCCAGCCCCGGCGGGTGCCGTCCAGCGGCAGCACGGCGGATTCGAGGTGGGCGCGCTTCTCGCACCAGTGGGTGGCCGATTTCTGTTTATCGGCGTCCAGGATGGCGGTGGCCTTGCCTTCCACGGCGAAGTAGGCGGCAAGGTTGGTGGACACCGTGGACTTGCCGGCGCCTCCCTTGGAACTGGCGACCAGGATCGTGCGCATGGCGTACCTCCGCGACGAAAGAGACCTCACTCTAACCCGGCTTGCGCAGCCTGAGGAAGGCGACCGAGCAGAAACTCTAATGCGGTGTGTGACCTTGGGGTTGAACCCGTTCACGGCGCTTTCGCGCACTGTCCCTTGGGTCCCACATGCCACCAGCGGAGGGCGCATGCCTGCACCCCCGGTCCCGGGCCTGCATTCCCCGGATTTCGAGCGCGACAGCTGCGGTTTCGGGCTGATCGCCAACCTCGACGACCGTCCCGACCGCGGGTTGGTGGACGCGGGCCTGCGCGCGCTGGCGCGGCTGACGCACCGCGGCGCGGTGGGTTCGGACGGCCTGAGCGGCGACGGCTGCGGGCTGCTGCTGCGGCGTCCGCAGGCGTTCCTGGCGGCGGTGGCCGCCGAGGCGGGACTGTCTTTCGCCGAAAACGACGCCTGCGGCACCGTGTTCCTGCCCTTGGATGCAGAGGCGGCCAGCGCGGCCCGCGGCGCGCTCGGAGCGGCGCTGATGGCGCGCGGGCTCACGGTGTCGGGCTGGCGCGAAGTGCCGGTGTCGCGCGCCGACTGCGGCGCCATTGCGCTGCGCAGCCTGCCGCGGATTGAACAGGTGTTCGTTCAACCCGCCGCCGGAATGCAGGGCGCGGCGTTCGAACGCGCGCTGTTCCTGGCGCGGCGTGCGGCGGAACAGCAGCTCGAAGGCGAACCCGAATTCTATGTGGTCACGCTGTCGGCGGTCACGCTGGGCTACAAGGCGATGGTGCTGCCCGATGCGCTGGCCAGCGTCTTCCCCGACCTGGCGCGGCCCGAGTTGGCATCGTCGGTGGTGGTGTTCCACCAGCGTTTCTCCACCAACACCGCGCCGGCGTGGAAGCTGGCCCAGCCGTTCCGGCTGCTGGCGCACAACGGCGAAATCAACACCATCGAAGGCAACCGGCACTGGGCCCGCGCCCGCGCCGCGCACTGGCACTCGGCCGAGCTGGACCTGGCGGCGCTGACGCCGCTGGTGAGCGAGCACGGCTCGGATTCGCAGAGCCTGGACAACATGCTGGAGCTGCTGCTGGCCGGCGGCATGGACCTGCTGCAGGCCATCCGCATCCTGGTGCCGCCGGCCACCGCGTCGCTGGAATACAAAGACCCGGACCTGGCGGCGTTCTACGAATACTACGGCCTGTCGTTGGACCCCTGGGACGGCCCGGCCGGCATCGTGATGTGCGACGCGCGCTTCGCCGCCTGCACCCTGGACCGCAACGGCCTGCGCCCGGCGCGCTGGCTGCTGACCGCCGACCGCACCCTGGTGGTGGCGTCGGAAACGGGCGTCTACGACGTGCGCGACGAGGACGTGGTCGCCAAGGGCAAGCTTGGGCCCGGCGAGATGCTGGCGGTGGACCTGCAGCGCGGCGTGCTGCTGGACACCGACGCCATCGACGCCATCAACAAGACGCGCGCGCCGTTCAAGGCCTGGCTCAAGCAGGGCGTCACCTACCTCAGCACCAGCCTGGTGGACCCGTCGCTGGCGGCCGAGCCCTTTGACGCACATACGCTGCGGCGCTTCCAGAAATACTTCCAGCTCAGCCGCGAAGAGCGCGAGGCCGAGCTGCGCGTGCTGGCCGAAACCGAACAGGAAGCCACCGGTTCGATGGGCGACGACACGCCGGTGGCCGTGCTGTCGCGCCAGGTGCGTCCGGTGTACGACTATTTCCGCCAGGCTTTCGCGCAGGTCACCAACCCGCCCATCGACCCGCTGCGCGAACAGGTGGTGATGTCGCTCAGCACGCAGCTGGGCCCCGAAGGCAATGTGTTCGAGGCAAGTGCAGGCAACGCCGTGCAGGTGATGCTGAATTCGCCGGTGCTCAGCCAGCGCAAGCTGCGCCAGCTGCTGTCGCTGCCGCAGTTCGCCGGCGCGAACGTGCTGCTGCCGATGTATTTCGGCGCCGACCGGTCGCTGGCGGACGCGCTGCGCCAGATGTGCACGCAGGCCGAGGCGGCCGTGCGCGCCGGCGCGGTGATCGTGCTGCTGAGCGACCGCTATCCCGAGCGCGGGCTGGCGGCCGTGCCTGCGCTGTTGGCTACGGGCGCCGTGCACCACCACCTGGTGGCCACCGGGCTGCGCTGCCGCGCCAACCTGGTGATCGAAACCGGCAGTGCCCGCGACGCGCACCAGATGGCCTGCCTGATCGGCGTGGGCGCCACGGCGGTGTATCCCTACCTGGCGTACCAGACGCTGTCCGCGCTGGGCAAGGCCGGCATCGTCGACGGCAAGCAGGGCAACGAGCCGGCCGAACTGGGCCGCAGCTACCGCCGCGGCATCAAGAAGGGGCTGCTGAAAATCATTTCCAAGATGGGCATCAGCACCATCGCCAGCTACCGCGCCGCGCAGCTGTTTGAAATCGTCGGCCTGGCCGATGAAGTGGTGGCGCTGTGCTTCCCGGGCATGGTGAGCCGGCTGCAGGGCGCGGGCTTCGCCGAGCTGGAGGACGAAGCGCGACAGCTGGCCGCGCGCGCCTGGATGGACCTGGAGGACATCGAGCCGGGCGGCCGCCACAAGCTGATGGTCGGCGGCGAATACCACATGTACAACCCGGACGTGATCGCCAGCCTGCAGTGCGCCGTGCGCAGCGGCGACGAGGCCGACTACCGCGTGTACGCCGACCACGTGGACGCGCGTCCCGCGTCCGCGCTGCGCGACCTGCTGCGGCTGCGTGAGAACGTGGCGCCGATCGCGCTTGAAGACGTAGAGCCGGCCGAGGCCATCCTGGCGCGCTTTGATTCGGCCGGCATGTCGCTGGGCGCGCTTTCCCCGGAAGCGCACGAGGCGCTGGCCACCGCGATGAACCGCCTGGGCGGCCGCAGCAATTCGGGCGAAGGCGGCGAAGACCCGGCGCGCCATGGCACCGAGAAGCGCAGCAAGATCAAGCAGGTGGCCTCGGGCCGCTTCGGCGTCACGCCCGAATACCTGGTGAACGCCGAAGTGCTGCAGATCAAGATCGCCCAGGGTGCCAAGCCCGGCGAAGGCGGCCAGCTGCCGGGCCACAAGGTCAACGCGATGATCGCGGCGCTGCGCTACGCCAAGCCCGGCATCGGCCTGATTTCGCCGCCGCCGCACCACGACATCTATTCCATCGAAGACCTGGCCCAGCTGATCTTCGACCTCAAGGAAGTCAACCCCGCCGCGCTGGTGTCGGTGAAGCTGGTGTCGCACGCCGGCATCGGCACCATCGCGGCCGGCGTGGTGAAGGCCTATGCCGACCTCATCACCGTGTCGGGCCACGACGGCGGCACCGGCGCCTCGCCCATCTCGTCCATCCACCACGCCGGCACGCCCTGGGAAATGGGCCTGGCGGAAGTGCAGCAGACGCTTCGCCTGAACGACCTGCGCCACCAGGTGCGGGTGAAGGCCGACGGCGGCCTCAAGACCGGGCTGGACGTGGT
>NZ_JAIBFH010000100.1 GCF_019459675.1 Arenimonas sp. | reverse complement strand
ACCGCTGCCGCCGTCACCAGCAGGGAAAGCACGGCCAGCCAGCGATAGCCCCGCGCGTCGAGCAGCAGCATCAGCAGGCAGGCCAGGCCCGCCAGTGAATAGCCCACCCAGGCCATCATCTGCAGCGCCAGCGGCGACGCGCTCGACACCACCAGCCCGTAGAAGGCCGCCGCGATCAGCAGCCAGCCAAGACCACGCATCCACGGCACCAGCCGCGGGGCCGACTTCGACAGGCCGCTGTAGTAGCGGGTGGCCAGCACCAGCGGCCCGGCGCCCAGCAGCAGCAGCGCCTGCGGCACCACGGCGCCCAGGTCGGAAAGCAGCGCCACTTCCGGCAGTGAATACAGGTGGCCGTTGACGCCCAGGCAGGCCAGCCAGGTCGACAGCGCGGCGCCGCCCACGGCCAGGGCGCCCGAGCGCGGGTCTTCGATATGGCGCACCAGCGACAACACCGCCACGCCCAACAGCAGGCCGTAGAGGAAACGGAAGAAACGCCGTGCCGCCAGCTCACTGCTGCGCGCGCTGCTGGCGTCGCGCAGGCTCACGTGCAGGCCGCCGCGCACGCGGCCCTCCAGCTGCAGGTAGAAAGTGGTGGGACCGGCCAGGTCCTTGGGCAGGGGCAGGTAGAAGTTCTCGGGCCAGGGCGACTCGCCGAAGCGCGTGGCGAAGAAGCTGGCTTTTGCCACCTGCGTGCCCGGGGGCTGCACCAGCAGCGTGATGCGGTCGAGCGGAACGCGGTTGAGGCCCAACTGCCAGCCGCCGTCGGGGGCTGGCGGCAGGTCGACGCGGATGCGGACCCACAGCATCCGCCCTTCCCTGGCATCGAACTCGAAGCCGGGGGTCAGCACCGGCGTGAACCCGGGCTGGGCCCGGCCGCTGAGGATGTCGTCCAGGGTGGTTTCCACCGGGGTGTCCATCACCGCCAGCTCAAACCCAGGGGCCGCGGCGGCCTGGGCCGGAGGAACCGCCAGGGCACACAGCAGCAAGGCCAGCAGGCTGATCAATCTGGCTCGAAGGACATGCAAGCTTCTTCTCCCCTCTGACACGCGAATCGCCCCCCGGCCGCCCGATTCTATACTCGCTTGGGCTCTTCGTTCAGCCGAGGGCCGATTGGGCTCCAGGAGCCGGTAAACTGAGCGACCTCCCCTCCGCCCCTCCGGACGCATGACTTCCACGCCCAACGCCATCGACGCCGCCTTGCCGGAGAAGAACGACTTCATCCGCCAGATCATCCGCGACGACCTCGCCACGGGCCGGCATGCCGCCATCCGCACGCGCTTCCCGCCCGAGCCCAACGGCTACCTGCACATCGGCCACGCCAAGGCCATCTGCCTGAACTTCGGCATCGGCCGGGAATTCGGCGGCCCGGTGAACCTGCGCTTCGACGACACCAACCCGGCCAAGGAAGACCCCGAGTACGTCGAGGCCATCAAGGAAGACGTGCGCTGGCTGGGCTTCGAATGGGCCGAGCTGCGCCATGCCTCCGATTACTTCGAGGTGTTCTACCTCAGCGCGCTCAAGCTGATCCGCGACGGCAAGGCCTTCGTGTGCGACCTCAACGCCGAACAGGTGCGCGAATACCGCGGCACCCTCACCGAGCCGGGCCGAAACTCGCCGTTCCGCGACCGCAGCGTCGAAGAAAACGTGGACCTGTTCACCCGCATGCGCGCCGGCGAGTTCCCCGACGGCGCGCGCACGCTGCGCGTGAAGATCGACATGGCCAGCGGCAACATCAACCTGCGCGACCCGGCCATCTACCGCATAAAGCACGTCGAGCACCAGAACACCGGCAACGCCTGGCCGATCTACCCGATGTACGACTACGCGCACTGCCTGAGCGACGCGCTGGAAGGCATCACCCACTCGCTGTGCACGCTGGAGTTCGAAGACCATCGCCCGCTGTACGACTGGTGCGTGGACCACGTGGACCTGGTCGGCCACCCGGAGCTGTACCAGCCGCTGGTGGACGCCGGCTTCGCCGTGCCGGCCGCCAAGCCGCGCCAGATCGAGTTCTCGCGGCTGAACATCAACTACACCGTGATGAGCAAGCGCAAGCTGCTGACCATGGTGGAAGAAGGCCTGGTGTCGGGCTGGGACGATCCGCGCATGCCCACCCTGCAGGGCCTGCGCCGCCGCGGCTGCCCGCCGGCCGCGCTGCGCCTGCTGGCCGACCGCGTCGGCATCAGCAAGCAGAACTCGCTGATTGATTTCTCGGTGCTGGAAGGCTGCATCCGCGAAGTGCTGGACGCGGCGGCGCCGCGCCGCATGGCGGTGGTGGATCCGCTGAAGCTGGTGATCACCAACCTGCCCGACAGCCACGCCGAGCTGCTGCGCTTCTCCAACCACCCCAAGGACCCGGCGTTCGGCGAGCGCGAGGTGCCGTTCTCGCCCGTGCTGTGGATCGAGCGCGAGGACTTCATGGAAGTACCGCCCAAGGGCTTCCACCGCCTGGTGCCGGGCGGCGAAGTGCGCCTGCGCGGCGTCGGAATCGTGCGCTGCACCGACGTGGTGAAAGATGGCGACGCGGTGGTGGAAGTGCACTGCACGCTCGACCCCGACACCCGCGCCGGCCTGCCGGGCGCCGACCGCAAGGTCAAGGGCACCATCCACTGGGTGGCCGCGGCCACGGCAGTGGAAGCCGAGGTGCGGCTTTACGACCGCCTGTTCAGCGTGCCCGACCCGGACAAGGACGAAGCGGGCAAGACCTACCGCGACCATCTCAACCCTGAATCGGTGCGCATCGTGCGCGGTTTCGTCGAGCCGTCGGCCGGCACGCTGGCGTGCGAATCAAGCCTGCAGTTCGAGCGCCTGGGCTTCTTCACCACCGACCGCCGCGACCACGCGCCGGGCAAGCCCGTGTTCAACCGCACGGTGACGCTGCGCGACAACTGGGCCGCCAAGGCCGGTGGCTGAATGATCTACCAGCAGCTCCACCTGACCCTGCCGGCCTGGATCCACGATGAAGTGGAGCCCGACCGCCTGTACCCCGACGCCGACAGCCGCATCGCCCTGGCGATCCAGCTTTCGCGCCGCAACGTCGACCACCGCAGCGGCGGACCGTTCGGCGCGGCGGTGTTCACCGAATCGGGCCGGCTGGTGGGCGTGGGCGTGAACCGCGTGGTGCCGCACAACTGCTCGGTGGCGCATGCCGAAGTGATGGCGCTGGCCACCAGCCAGCAGCGCCTGCAGAACTTCCGCCTCAACCAGGGCGGCGAGCGCATCACCCTGGCCACGTCGGCCCAGCCGTGTTCCATGTGCTACGGCGCACTGATCTGGGCCGGCATCGACGAGCTGCTGATCGCCGCGCGCGCCGACGACGTGCAGACCCTCGCCGGCTTCGACGAGGGTCCGCTGCCGGCCGACTGGGCCGGCGAGCTGCGCAAGCGCGGCATCGAAGTACACACCGACCTGATGCGCGATCATGCTCGCGACGTGCTGCGCGACTATGGAGAGAGCGGTCTTGTCTACTGAAGGTTTGCTGGCGTATTGCCGCCCGGGCTTCGAGCCCGAGCTTGCCGCCGAATTGAGCGAGCGCGCCGCGATGGCCGGCTTCCCCGGCTACGCGCGCACGCAGCGCAACGCCGGCTACGTCGAGTTCCTCGGCGTCGAGGACGGCCTTGAACTGTCGCGCGCCCTGCCCTGGTCCACGATCATCTTCGCGCGGCAGAAAATGCGCCTGCTGGCCGACCTGCCCGACCTGGACCCGAAGGACCGCATCAGCCCGATCATGGACGCCCTGGGCGGCCGCGGCCGCAACGGTGACCTGTGGGTGGAACATCCCGATTCGGACGAAGGCAAGCAGCTTGCCGGCCTGGCGCGGTCGTTTGGCAATGCCCTGCGCCCTGCCCTGCGCCAGCGCGGCCTGCTGACCGACAAGGACGACCCGCGCCTGCCGCGCCTGCATGTGCTGATGCTCGCCGGCAACCACGCCATGCTGGCCAGCGCCGAAGTAAAGGATTCTTCGCCGTGGCCGCTGGGCGTACCGCGCCTGCGCGCGCATGCCGACGCGCCCAGCCGCAGCGCGCTCAAGCTCGAGGAAGCGCTGATGATGCTGCTGACCGAAAAGGAGCGCGCCGAGTTCATCCAGCCCGGCATGAACGCCGCCGACCTGGGCGCCGCGCCGGGCGGCTGGAGCTGGGTGCTGGCGCGCCTGCACGTTCGCGTGCTGGCCGTGGACAACGGGCCGATGGCACAGACCGCGATGGACATGCCGATCATCGAACATATCCGCGCCGACGGCTTCCGCTGGGAACCACCCAAGCCGATGGATTGGATGGTGTGCGACATGGTGGAGTCGCCGCGCAAGGTCGCCGACCGCATGGCCACCTGGTTCCGCGCCGGCTGGTGCCAGCACGCCATCTTCAACCTCAAGCTGCCGATGAAAAAGCGCTGGGACGAAACCCGCGACTGCCTGCAGCACTTCGCCGACCACGCGGGCCGTCCGTTGACCATCCGCGCCAAGCAGCTGTACCACGACCGCGAAGAAATCACGGTTTATGCCGGCTAGGCCCGCCCTGCTGGCGCTGCTGCTGGTGGCCGGGGCCGCCGGCGCACAGGCCGACGACTACTTTGCCAAGGTCGACCTGGACGGCGACGGCAAAGTGTCGCTGGCCGAGTTCCTCGAACGCATGAGTTTCGCTTTCCGGCAGATGGACGTTGACTCCAACGGCGTGCTGGAGCCGCACGAGCAGCACATCCCGAACGCCAAGCCGCTGACGATCGCGCAGCTCAACGAACGCTTCACCGCGCAGTTCCGGCGCCAGGACGGCAACCGCGACGGCAGCCTCAGCCGCGCCGAACTCCTGGCGCCGCCCCGCTGAAAATTCCCGCGGCAGGGACTTCAGTCCCGATGCTCTCCACCCGCATGCGTCGGGACTTAAGTCCCTCCCACGGCCTCGGTGTCACCCGCCTTCGTAGATCGAGGCGGCTTCGGCCTCAGCGTCGCTGGCCAGGTATGGCGCCACGAAACCGGCGACGGCGAACAGCGCCATCGCAATCATCAGCAGCAGCGTCAGCAGCGTGCCGACGAAGCGGCCGGGACTGGCGCCCGAGATACGGCTCAGGCCCCAGGCGTGCAGGATGCGCGACAGCAGCAGGGTGGCGCCGAAACCGTGGATAACGGCGTTGGGATAGCCGTTCAACTCCATGCCGCCGAGCAGGATAAGCGCCAGCGGCAGGTACTCCACCGCATTGGCGTGCACCCGGATGCGGCGCTGCAGGATGTGGTCGCCGCCATCGCCGATCCCGATCTTCGCGGACAGGCGGCGGGCAATAACGCGGAATGCGAGTGCCAGCACCAGCAGGGTGCACAGGCCAGCATAAAGAAGTGTGATCATCGCGTTTCCGGAAGGTCTGGGATGGTGTGATGATCCGCGTTGGGCGCCCGGCCCGCAATCCCGGCGATCAGATCAATCCGTCCTTCCAGGGACCGGTGATGGCCACGCTGAAGCCCGGCTCGTAGAGATTGGCGAACAGCCACTTGCCGTCGGGCGAGAAGCAGGCACCGGCCCACTCGGCGCCGCGGAAGTCGCCGCTGTAGCCGCGGAAGCCGTCCAAGCGCACATCGCTGCGGCAGAACTCGAACAGGCCGCCGTCCCGGGTCATGCCGTAAAGACGCTGCACGGGCTGTTCGGAGTCTTCGCAGATCACCAGGCCGCCGCGCGGGCTGAGGATGATGTTGTCGGGGTAATCGAGCACCGCTGCGTCCGGGGACTCGAACACCAGCTCCAGCGTCTCCTGGCCGGGGTGGTAGGCCCACAGCTGGCCGCATTCGGCGTTGCCGCCGCTGGTGGACGTGAAGTACACGCGGCCATCGCCGTGGATGCAGCCTTCCAGCCGGATGAAGGCCGAGCCGCCGTTGGCGAGGCCCTGCGTGACCACGCCGTTGTCTTCGCCGTCCGCGCCCAGGCCCGCCGTCGGGTCTTCAATCTCGACCCACTGCACGGCATGGCGCTCGCCCACCCGACGCCCCGTTCGCAGGTCGGGCGAGCCGACCGCCTTGAGCATCTGCAGCCGTCCGCCGCGCACCGGTTCGCCCGGCACCGTAGGCAACATCCGGTAGAAGCCGGCCGCAGGCTTGAGGTCCTCAGTGAGGTAGAAGATGCCGCTGCCCGGATCCACGCAGACCGCCTCGTGCTTGAACTGGCCCATCGCCAGCAGCGGCTCTGCCTTCGACAGGCCCGTGGCCGGGACTTCGAACACGAAACCGTGCGACTGCTTCATCTCGTGCACGTAGTCGGGGCCGACCGGCACCTTCTGGCCCTTGTCGAGCACGATCTCCTCGCACGACAGCCAGGTGCCCCAGGGCGTGACGCCGCCGGCGCAGTTCACCAGCGTGCCCGACAGCGAAGGCCGCATGTCCACCAGCTTGCCGGCCGCCGTATCGAAGCGCAGCGTCACCGTGCCGCCGCCGCAGTCCGGGTCATAGGTGGCCTCGGGTGGCGCGAAGCTGCCGCCCGGATCGTCGGTGACCTCGTGGTTGCGCACCAGCGTGACCAGGTCGCCGTCGGCGCGCAGCACGCCCATGCCGTCATGCTTGCGCGGGCAGGCCCGGCCACCGGCCAGCGCCTCGCCGGTCCATCCGAACGTGGTGTAGCTGAAGCCCTCCGGCAGGCGCAGCAGCGCCAGCCCGGTATTGGTGTCGCGCACCGGCCGGAGCGCGCCATAGCCCGCGTGCACCAGGCCGCTGGTGCCCGCCTGGGCCAGCAGTCGCCCGACCGGGCTCAGTCCCAGTGCGGCGGCGCCCAGGCCCAGGCCACCGACCTTGAGCAGCTGGCGGCGGGAAATCAGCGGAGTCGACTCATGGCTCATGCGGGGGCCTCGGCGGGAGGCCCCGCAGTTGAACAGGTGTACTTATCAAACGGATGACAGCCGGTATCAGTCGGCGATCTCGATGGCCGTGGCCACGATGCGCAGCTCGCTGGCGGCGGG